>NZ_JBVYOF010000001.1:338381-531962 GCF_056133985.1 Chryseobacterium sp. L12
CAGAAGTTCTTACATCAAACTAAAAATTAAGACAGGCTTTGTTTTTCTTCAAAAATTAAAGATTAAAAAGTTAGTGGGAAAATATTACTCATTACCAATTACTTATTACTCATGAAAAAAGGGAAGTACGCCGAAGCTGGAGAGTCGGGGCAGACTGTAAATCTGTTGCTTCATTGCTGAGTAGGTTCGAATCCTACTACTTCCACAACACCGCTGATAATGTAATGGCAGCATGCAGGAAATGTACTCTTGTTGTTCAGGTTCGACTCCTGGTCAGATGGTCAAAAAAAGTGAATGGTGAATTTTGCTCCGCAAGTGAATTTAAGAATTGACTACGAAGTAAATTGATGATTAACAATTCACAACAAAACGCTCTATTCGTCTAACGGTTCAGGACGCCTGCCTTTCGAGCAGAAAACAAGGGTTCGATTCCCTTATAGAGTACAGGAAAGTGAACAGGTAAGTGGTGAATTTGCTCCGCAAGTGAATTTAGGAATTGACTGCAAAGTAAATTGACGATTGACAATTCACAAATAAAAAAGTTAAATGGAAAGAGAAAAGTTTGTCGAGCGCAGAAGATCTTTAAAAAACATTACAGGCATAGTTTATAAATATAGACAGGCTTTTCTCGGACCTAATTTTATTAATGATGAATGATAGATTATAATTGATGAAAACATTATGTTTTAAATCATTTATCTCTTAATCAATTATCATTCATAAAAAATCCGCGGGAATGGTGGAATTGGCAGACACACTTGATTTAGGCTCAAGGTTTTGGGGGTTCGAATCCCTCTTCCCGTACAGAATATGAGTAATCGGTAATAAGCAATGGGTAATAAATTACAGGCAAAAGACATTACTGATTACCAATTACTCATTACCTATAAAATTGGAAGAGTGGTGTAGCAGGTCTGCACGTTAGTCTGAAAAACTAAAGGTACAGGTTCGATTCCTGTCTGTTCCACAAAAATATAATTGATAAATCATCAATGATAAATGATTAATCTGGGAAATAGAATCAATTATCACTCATCATTTATCAATAATAATTAAACTGATTCATAGTGTAATTGGTCAGCACACAAGACTTTGACTCTTATTGTTCAGGTTCGAGTCCTGATGAATCAACAAAAACTACTCCGATAGTGTAATGGCAGCATCTCAGTCTCCAAAACTGATGGTATTGGTTCGAGTCCGGTTCGGAGTGCAAGAATGTTAATGGTCAATGGTGAATTTGCTTCACAAGTGAATTTTAAATTGACAATACAATGAAGTGACAATTTACAATTGACGTAATTAATAAAATTTAAACAAAACAAAAAACATGTAGAAAAAATGGAAACGCAACAACAAGTATGGCAGAACATGACAGGAAAAATTTTCCAAAGCTCTATCACACAGCTGGTAGAAGAAGCCATCATCCGCGAACAGGCAAATGGACACCGACTGAAGGTTTGTGTAGGTTCAGACTCCCATGTATACGGGGATGCCATTAATTATGCTACGGCAGTAGTGTTTATTCGTGAGGGAAAAGGAGCGTTTACCTTTATCAGAAAAGAAAGAGAAATACAGACTATCAGTATCAAAGAGCGTATGCTGAACGAGGTAAACAAATCCGTAGAAATTGCTTACGCTATTTGCGCTGTTCTGGATGCTTATGGAGTGGAAATGGAGGTACACGCAGACATTAACACCGATCCGGATTTCAAATCCAATGTTGCCTTAAGAGACGCAATGGGATATATTCTGGGAATGGGATATGTGTTTAAAGCAAAACCTTACGCCTTCGCAAGTTCCAATTGTGCTGATATGATGGTGTGATAAAGCTGGAAGTGGAATGATAGGAGATGGAAGTTTTTTAATTTTCTACACTTATTTTAAAGCTTTCAGAAACCTCACAGGTTTTCAAAACCTGTGAGGTTTAATTAATAACAAATTAAAAATAAGCAATGGAAATAACAAAAAGATTGCTGTTTCTGGACGATATAAGATATCCGATTGAAGCGTATCATTATACTAAACAGGATATTTTCCTCAGAAAAGATTGGCATATCGTTCGAAATTACGAACAGTTTGTCAACAGAATTTTGGAAAAAGGACTTCCCGAAATGATCTCTTTTGACCACGACCTTGCCGATGAACATTATTTGGAACCGGATTCTCAGGAATTTGTTGAAAAAACAGGCTACGATTGTGCAAAATGGCTGGTAGAATATTGTATGGATAATTATTTGGATTTGCCAGAGTTCTATTGCCATTCCATGAATCCTGTCGGAAAAGAAAATATTGAAAGCCTTTTAAAAAACTTTAAAAATTTATCATGAACATTTTCATATTCATTCAGGACATAAAAATGCATTTGAAGCGCAGTTTTGATGAGGTTGACAAGTGGTTTGATAAAGACAATAAAACGTTGAATTTTCAGCCTTCAAATGAAGGTTGGACAGTTCTGCAGATTTTGGAACACATTTATCTCACGAACTTTTATCTGTTGATACTCATTGAAAAAGGCTCAAAAAAAGCAATGCGGAATTCTCTGCATCTTGATTTGAATCTTGAAATAAAAAATTACCGTTTCAATCAGGAAAAGTTTGAAAAAGTAGGTGAATACGAAGCTTTTGAATGGATAAGACCAGAACATATGGAGCCGAAAGGAGAATTAAATTTAACTGAAATAAGAAGTTTAATTACTCAGCAATATCATCAATGCTTAAGTTATTTAGACCTGATGAAAAACGGCGAAGGTCTTCTCTGCAAAACTACAATGACAGTAAATGAACTGGGGAAAATCAATGTATACGAATACATTTATTTCCTTTCTCTTCATGCTCGGAGACATCTTACTCAGATGAAAAATAATGAATTAGAAGCGATTTGAATACTTGGATTGTCTTTTTCAGACAGTAGTGAAACCTCACAGGTTTTCAAAATCTGTGAGGTTTAAGTAAAAACAAATTAAAAATTAAAAAAATGATTTTCAAAACATATAACTCAATAGAAAACGCTTATCAGATTCGCGTGATCGATCAGATCAGGATTCAGGGTTTTGGGGATGAGGTTTTCATCGTGCAGGAAAAAGTTCATGGGGCTAATTTCTCTTTCTTTACCAATGGAAAGGAAATTAAAATCGGGAAGAGAACCGCTTTCATCGAAAAGGATGAAAAATTCTTCAATGCACATCAGATTTTAGAACGTTACAGAAAAAATGTAATGGAAGTTTTCGAGAAAGTGAAAACTATTTTTCCCGATATGGAAACTGTAGTGATCTACGGTGAATTGTTCGGCGGCGGTTATAAACACAAACAAGTAGAACCTGTAAAAGATGCGGTAAAAGTGCAAAAAGGTATTGAATATGCACCTCACAACGAATTTTACGCATTCGACATCAAGCTAAACGGAACTACTTATCTGGATACCGATGTAGTTAACCAAATTTTCGAAGAAACCGGATTTTTCTATGCAAAAATTCTTTTTCAGGGAACTTTGGAAGAAGCTTTGAAGTTTCCGAATGTTTTCGATTCTAAAATTCCGGGCTGGCTTGGACTTCCTGAAATTGAGAACAATATGTGCGAAGGAACCATTGTGAAAACTTTGAAAACCAAATATTTTGGCAACGGCTCAAGAGTCATTTTGAAAAATAAAAATGAAAAATGGATCGAGAAATCTAAAGTGGTAAGAAAACAGGAAAAAACCGTTCAAAAGCAGATCAGCTTTAGCGAAAAAGCGCAGAATATTTGGGAAGAAATCCAAAAATATGCAACCGTAAACAGGCTAAACAACGTGGTCAGCAAAATTGGTGAATTTGAACCCAAAATGGTCGGTAAAGTCATTGGTCTTTTTGCGCAGGATATTTTAGAGGATTTTGAAAAAGATTTTCCGAATGTTTTCACTACCATTGAGAAAGAAGAACAGAAAAAATTAATAAAAAACTGAATTCTTTGGTGATTGATGTGATAAAAGAAGAGTTGATGATCGTTAAAGTCTAATATTAAAAGTTTTAATTCGGAACTTATTATGAACATTTAAAAAAATGAAACCAAAAATCTTGTTCATAGCAGACCGCCTTTTGTGCCGAGAAATTAATAAGCTGGAAGTCTGAAGTCGGGTACCGGAAGTATTTCCGTGCTCTTGAAACTTCCATCTTCAAACCTTTAAAACAAAAATCATGAAAACAACAAACAAAATATTAATTATAGACCTTGAAGCCACGTGTTGGGACGACCGCCCGCCGAGAGGACAGGAAAGTGAAATCATAGAAATTGGTGTTTGCATTATGGATGCAAAAACCGGAAAGATTTCCAGAAATGAGGGTGTTTTAGTAAAACCTCAATACTCAAAAGTGAGTCCGTTTTGTACGGAACTGACTTCCATTACGCAGGAAATGCTTGATGAGAAAGGCGTTTTGCTGGAAGATGCATTAGATATTCTGAGAGCTGAATATGATTCTGAAAATCTTACCTGGGCAAGTTACGGAAATTACGATCTGAATATGCTTCAGAATCAGGCAAGAAAATTCAAGGTTGATTATCCATTAAGTAATGATCACATCAATGTGAAAACATTATTCGGAGAACTTCATCCAATAAGAAAAAGTATAGGAATGGAAAGAGCTCTTAAAGAATTGAAACTCCCGCTGGAAGGAACCCATCACAGAGGAGTTGATGACGTAAAGAACATTGCCAAGATTCTATTTTGGTGTTTGCAGAGAATCTGATTGAAAAAAAAGAAAATTTATAGCAATTAATTTTACTACGCAAAAACATTGCGCAAAAGCATTCTTACTTTGCATCAGAAATCAGAGAGGAAGTGATAATCTTCCAAAAATGTTTAACAAAAAACAGTAACCATGAAATTTAATTTTTTAAGAAAAGAGAATAAAGTAGTAACGAACTACGAAGGTGCAAAAGCTTATACGATGACACCTGCAGAAGAATTGTACAGTGCTGTTGTTACAACAGGATTATCCAATACCACCTACGAAAAAGGAAATGAAAGACTCACAAGAATTCAGTCCCTGATTCAGAAAAATGATCCGGAATTCGTTGCAAAATTGGCAGTTTATGCAAGAAAAGATATGTACCTGCGTTCCATTCCGTTGGTTTTGACGACTGAATTGGCAAAACAGACTTCAGGTACAGATTTGGTAAGCAGAACCGTTGACGGTGTAATCCAAAGAGCAGACGAAATCACAGAATTGCTGGCTTATTACCAATTGGCAAATGAAAGAACAGATCTTAAAAAACTGAACAAATTGTCAAAGCAAATTCAGAAAGGTTTGGTAAAATCTTTCAATAAATTTGATGAATATCAATTCGCAAAATACAACAGAAAAGCTGAGGTTACCTTGAAAGACGCATTGTTTCTGGTTCATCCGAAAGCAAAAGACGAAAATCAGCAGTCAATTTTTAACAAAATTGTTAATGATTCATTGGAAACTCCATACACTTGGGAAGTAGAACTTTCGGTTTTGGGTCAGACCAAATTTGCTGATGATGCCGAAAGAAAATTGGCTTTCAAAAACAAATGGGAAGAACTGATTTTCAGCAACAAACTCGGTTATATGGCAACGTTGAGAAACCTGCGAAACATCTTAGAAGCCAACATTTCTTCAGATGCCATGCAGAAAGTTTGCAGATATTTGTCAGACGAAAAAGCCGTGAGAAACTCGAAACAATTGCCATTCAGATTTTTGGCTGCGTATAGAGAATTGAAAACAATCGATTCAAAATATATTTCATCAATTCTGGAAGCATTGGAAGATGCTGTTTTGGTGAGTGCCAAAAACATCAAAGGTTTTGGTTTCGATACTTCGGTGGTAATCGCGGCAGACGTTTCGGGTTCCATGCAACAGCCGGTTTCTCCGAAATCTAAAGTATTGTTGTACGATATTGGCTTGCTGATGTCGATGATGTTGCAGTCACAGTGCAAAAACGTGGTTTCAGGTATGTTTGGTGACCGTTGGAAAAGAGTTCCGATGCCTAAAAACGGTATTCTGAGAAACGTAGATGCGTTCTACAAAAGAGAAGGTGAGGTAGGTTACTCCACAAATGGTTATCTGGTAATCGAAGATTTACTGAAAAGACGTGAAAAAGTGGATAAAGTAATGTTGTTTACCGATACTCAAATGTGGGATAGCAACGGCGGTAGAAATTCCTTTGAAAACTCTTGGAATCAGTACAAAAGTATCAATCCAAACGCAAAATTGTATATTTTTGATTTGGCAGGTTACGGAAAACAACCGTTGGATGTGAGAAAAAATGATGTCTATCTTATCGCAGGTTGGTCCGACAAAATTTTCGATGTACTGAATGCTTTAGAAGACCGAAAATCTGCAGTAGAAATAATTAAAAAAGTAGTGCTGTAAAAGGCACTGCTTTTAAAAATAAAACTAATAACCAATTTTTTTAGGAGCTTAATCCCGCTTTCCGCTATATCTTTTTCGCCAACGCTTTTTTTCAAAGCCATTTTAGAAAAAGGATGCCGCTGCAATAGGGGCTAGGAATAAAAACTGCATAAAAATGATACAACTTTTTAACGTTATTGAAATTGATCCTTTTGGATTTTCAAAAGAAGGATATGAAATTCCTGAACTTTCATGTTCATCAAATCCTGAAGATCATTATGAAAGATGGCAAAAAGCTATTAAAACATTAAATCTAGATTTGAATCCAATTGAAAAAGGTTCTTATTTTGTGGATATTGAACACATAGATGATAAAAACTTAAAAATTATTTTAAAAGTTATTTTTGAAGATGTTGAGATAGAAGGAACTGATTTTCTGGCATCATTTAATGGAGGTCTTATTTTAATGGAAAACAATGAAATTTTAATTGAACCCACCTGCTGCTGCGATCTTGAAAATCTAAAAAACTGGGAATATGTTTTTGAGAATGACTCATCAGAATGGTCACAATTATGGATTGGTCATCCGTGGATTTTCTATAAAAAAGAAAATGGTAAAATTCAATTTTCCGATTATACCGAGAATCTGTTAAGTGAATTAGAAAGTATACAATCTGTTTGTGAAGTTGATGAATTAGCTTTGCAAATTGAAATTAATAAAATGAAAGAACGACAAGTACATTTCAATAATAGAGTTATTAAGCTTTTGACAGAAATATAATTTCAAATTTTGAGATTGTGCTTCGTCACTTCACTTCTTGCAATAACTAAAACAATAGTTGTGAAAACGACACAGGAAATGTAGATGTTAAGAAAATAAGCTATGCGAACGTTTAAAAAAATTCTACTATTCGAAGCGCATCACAAATTCAGAACCGAAGAACAAATATTGAATTCGCGCGAGTTTTAGAATTTTTAGAGAGTATAGATTATTTTTAGCCGGAGTTTCCAAGTCTTGAATTTTTGGTTCTTTTGCTTCAAGGCAAAAGAACAAATATAAAAATGAGATTGCTTCGTCATTTCCTTCCTCGCAATGATAAAAAAGATAAACCGGTGCCGTAAGAAAAGAATTCCTTCGACTTCCAATTGAAAAATGAGTCTTTTCGTTAGATTGCTCGGTTTTTATAACCAATGTCGTTTTTAAGAGTTCCATCGTCAAACTTAAAATTTGAACAGTATTCTAAAACTCTTATAACTTGTTACTTGGTTTAAAATAAATTTAACTGCGTAAAAAGAATGCGCACTAAGACGATAACTTTGCATCAACAAGACATATAACTATGAATTATTACAAAAAATGGCTTAAAGGAACATTGTATTGAAGTTAAATACTCAATACTTATGAAAAAATTTAAAACATTAAAAAAGTCTTTCGGAATCAATGAATATGGATTAATTGACCTTCCGAAGAAAATTTCAAATATCCGGATTTCCAGAATTTTATATGGAAATGAGATGGGATGCTCTTATTGTTTTCCGCATGGTTTTGAAACCATTAATTCAAAAGAAATTAAGTTTCAGAGAAACTGGAAAAAATACAGAAAAACCCAATGGAAAACTAAAAAAGTAAGTGTCGTAAAACAGGATTTCTTGGTTAAAGGGCGGTTTTGCGGGTTCGAGTTCTGCTTCCAAAGTGAATAGAGTAAATGGTAACGTACCGTACACAAGTTCTGTTTGAATTTTTCACCTTGCTTATAACTGATTCCGTAAGAAAGAGCTCCTTCGGCTTTCCATTGAAAAAAGACTCTTTTTGAAAATTGCTCAGTTTGTATTACACGCAAGTGCTGTAGATAAAAGTAACTTCGATTTTTTACAGAGGTTCGAAACCGAAGATTCGACGGAGTCAATCCTTTCGCCTGACAAAGGCTTGGTCGAGTGGCTAGACAAATTTTAAGACCGCTTTTATCAGAATTTGCCTTGTTTTTTTAAATATTAAACACAAAAATCAAGTGTCGTTTTAGAATCATACTTCGGTTATTAATCATTGGGACGCAGGTTCGAGTCCTGCCTTTTCCCAAAAGGAAAAGTAGCTCAGTTGGTAGAGCAAATGCACAGAAAGATTCTATATTTTTTACCTTGATTTAATAATAAAGAGTGTCGTAGAAAAGACTTACTTCTTGGTATAATTTTGGTTCGAGTCCAAACGATCTGAAAAAGATCGGGAAGTCTTTTGATTGTAACCTCTTTGAAAACAGAGTGCCGTTAGAGAAAACTTACTTCGGTTAATCTTATGATGTTGGTTCGACTCCAGAATAAATCTGAAAATGATTTATATAATGTTTTCTCGCTTTTTGCCTCTTTTTAAATGAGTATTACAAAATTTTAATGCCATATTTATTAATACAAAAGCCAAAAAAATGAACTTTTTTTGTTATTATTACATTCTTAAACATAAAAGATCAAAATAAAATGTCTACAAAAAAACTCGGTGAATGGTACGCTACAGCGATATGCGGAAATGATATTACCTCTTCTTGTCTTTACGTTTCTGCTTTGGCAATAGTCGCTGCAGGACAATATGCCTGGATTGCTCTTCTCATGGTTGCAGCAATACTTTTCTTGTTCCGTAAAATTTATGGTGAAGTGGTAGGAGCACTTCCTCTTAATGGTGGTGCTTACAATGTATTGCTCAATACAACAACAAAAAGCAATGCTTCAGTGGCAGCCTGCCTCACCATTCTCTCCTATATGGCAACAGCCGTTATTTCTTCAAGCGAGGCAATGCATTATCTGCACCACATTCTGCCATATTTTGATGTAAATATTGCAACCTTTGTTCTGTTGCTGATCTTTTTGGGACTTACTGTTTTGGGTATCTCAGAAAGTGCTGTTGTAGCATTGGTAATATTTATTTTCCACCTTACAACAATGGCATTATTGATAGGTTCCTGCATCTATTTCGTAATGAGTAATGGTTTTTCTATACTTACATCCAATTTTCACCTGCCGGTAAAAAACGGAAGCATTATGACGGCCATATTTTTTGGTTTTTCTGCTGCAATGCTCGGTATATCTGGGTTTGAGAGTTCATCAAATTTC
This sequence comes from Chryseobacterium sp. L12, assembly GCF_056133985.1. Taxonomy (NCBI): domain Bacteria; kingdom Pseudomonadati; phylum Bacteroidota; class Flavobacteriia; order Flavobacteriales; family Weeksellaceae; genus Chryseobacterium; species Chryseobacterium sp. L12. The sequence continues at coordinate 347,827 of NZ_JBVYOF010000001.1, forward strand.
GTAGAGGAACAAAAAAGAGGCGTTTTTGCGAAAACTCTCAGAAATATGTGGATTGCAGTTTCTATTCTCAATCCGCTGATTGCCTTTTTGGCAATTTGCATTATTCCGATTGCTGAGGTTGGTGAGCATCAGAATTCTTTTCTCAGCTATATCGGAAGTTTAACAGGTGGAAGCTGGTTGGCGACAATTGTTTCAATTAATGCTGTTACGGTTTTGAGCGGAGCAGTACTTACTTCGTTTGTTGGGGTTAATGGTCTTATCAAGAGAATGACCTTAGATAGGATTCTTCCAAATTATTTTCTCAAAGAAAACAAAAGAGGCAGTACATACAGAATCCTTATTCTGTTTTTTCTTCTGTGCTGTTCTGTTTTGCTGGTTACAAAAGGCAAATTAGGACCTTTAGCTGCAGTATATGCACTTTCATTTTTAACAGTAATGGCATCTTTTGCCTTAGGGAATATTTTATTAAAGTTAAGACGCTCCCGGCTTCCAAGACCGGAATATGCCAAACCCGGCGCTGTATTGATAGCACTTTTTGCTATTATTATTGCATTGTACGGAAATGTGAAAGCAAACCCGCAGTATCTGGTTACCTTTTTACAGTATTTTGTGCCTTCAGTTTTACTTATTCTGGGAATGCTGATGAGAAAAGATATTATGCACTTTATTGTAAATATTCTGGAATCGGTATCTAAAGGATATAAACGATACACCGTTACAAGACAGCGTTTCTTAAACAGAAGCCTGAAAAAACTGTATGAACAGAATTTTGTATTTTTTTCTAAAGGTGATGATATTTCTACCCTCAATAAAGTAATGATGTATCTGCACGAAAATGAGGTGACCAACAAAATGAAAATTGTTACTATTCTTGATAAAAATAAAGAACCCGATCCCAAATTTCTTTCAGATTTTGATACGTTGGACAGAGCTTATCCTGAGGTTGATATGGAATATATTACAATGGTAGGAGAGTTTACTCCTGAGCTGGTAGATCAGCTGAGCAAGGAATGGAATATTCCCAAAAATTTCATGTTCATCAGCAGTCCTGGTGAAAGATTCAGCTACAGGGTTGATGAGTTGGGCGGTGTAAGACTTATACTATAGCAATCTTTAAAACAGATTCAATCTAAACTTTTTTGCTGCGCTGTTTTCACTTTATTCAATCTTATTATAAGCCTGTTTAGTGAAAATGGTGCATTTGCCCTATTTTATTGCCTTGTTGTTTTAAATAATATTGCATAATATCAATTTAAAATAAACAGCAATGAAAACTAAATTACTACTTTCGATGGCGGTTTTAATGGGGATTTCTACCATTAATGCTCAAACTTTAGGCGATTTTAAGCCGGGAAAAGCCGGTCCTGCAAGTCTGGAAAAACCAAAATTAGATAACAAAAATGTGTATATCGCTGATTTTGCTGTGCATTATCAGGTATATAGCGAGAAATCTGCTTCCAAGAAAGGCGGTTCGGGAATATTTGGAGCGGTGATGGGTGCTGCAAAAGCCTCCTTGGCGGTTGGTTTGGATATTTCAGAAAAAACCCTGCAAAACATCACAAATGATGCGTATGCACAATTCATATCAGATTTAAAATCAAAAGGCTTTAATGTAATGGCAGCAGAAGAAGGAAAAAACACAGATTTCTATAAAGGATATCAGTACAGTACCAACTTAAACATGACTCCTTCAAATATTCTAGAAGGTGCTGTTACTGTCCATCCGCAAAACGTAGGTTTCTTCTACAAAGAAAAAGGCTCGACTGAAAATACCACAAAACTTTCTAAAGAGCTTAATGATGCAGCTGTGGTTCGTGTAGATTTATACGTAGAATTTGTAAACACCAGAGCTTCAAGCAAAAGCGGTATCGGAGCCAATGTAGTAGCAAAAACAAATCTGGTATTGTCAGAAGATAATACAATTGCCCATTTCATAGTTGGTCGTAATAAAATCGGAGGTTCTCCTTTGGCAGAATATCAGGGTGTCCTGAAAAAAGATTTAGATATTGACGGAGTAATTAAGGAAGAAAAAATCACCAATTACGTAGCTTCTGATTACGACAATTGGGGAACAAAAACGGCTTTTGGAACATTGTATTCGGCAAAAAACAAAGCCACAGCTAAAGCTGCAATAGTTCCGGCAGATGCTCAAAAATATCAAAAAGGAATTGAGCAGGCTATTGATGTATTCCTAAAACACCACCTCAACGAATTTCAATCCAAATATTATAAATAAAGTTTTGATTTCTTAAATTTAGGTTAAAAACTATTTATAATGTCATTGCAAGCTACCTTTCGTAATCAGATAAAAAACTATAGAAAGTGGGATTTTATCATCTTTTTAAGTCTTACTTTACTGTCTGTGCTGAATGGTCAAACCACGGTTTTTTATCTGATTTATTTCTTTTGGTGGAATGCTTTGGTACAGTTGGCAGTAGATTTTTACTTCAGAAACCGAAACGAAAATGCAATTTGCGAAAACAATGAGCGATTTGAATTTGGTAGTTTATTTCTGATGGGAATTTACTGGGTGTTTATCGTTGTGTTTTTCGGGTTCATCGCCGGATCAGGCAATCACGAAATCATCTTTACCAATATGGAAGTTTTGTTTTTTCAGAATTGGTTTTTCAATGGCAACCTTATTTTTATTTTAATTGAAAGAATACTTATTCATAAAACAAAGCAGCCGATACAAATTTATTTGAGTGCTTTCAGCCCAAATGCTGTTGTAATGCATATTTCAATTATTGTTGGAGGTGTTGTAATGTTTTTTGTAGTAAAAAATTATCCCGAAATATTTACACCAGAAAATCGTTGGGGTTCTGCACTAATAGTGCTTCCGTTTCTGCTGCTGAAAATAATGATACAGTCTTTAACAAAATCAGACAATCAAATTCAAAAAAACTAAAACAATGAAAACAACGATCATATTATTGCTGATTTTTTTCAATCTATATCTTTCAGCACAAACTATTGACTGGAAAAATGCCCCGCTCAATCCTGCCGCTGTTTTTTATACTACCAATCATTTCAACGTTAACGGACCTATCAAGGAACTTAGTGCTAAAAGCATAGGTGGTGAGATTTTTTATTTGCATTTTAATGAGTCAGGAAAATTGGTGGAAAAAATTACCTCGCAAGCTGCGGGAACAAGCAAAATACAATTCACTTATCAATATGATGCCAAAGGGAAACTGTTGAATGAAACCACAGCGTTTCTTGATAGTAAAGGGGCAAAAAGCTATGAAAGTACAACTTCAATTACAGTAAATGATAAAGGTTTGGTGACCAAAAAAGGTTCAATGATTTGCAGTTATGACAATAACGACCGTCTGATTTCAGTTATAAATAAAGACAAAACCGGTAAAGTAATTTACAAACAGGAATTTGTTTACAATTCACTCGGTCAGCTTATCTCCGAAAAAATTACTGAACCTCACGTTGCTACAGGCGTAATGGAAACCGAAGAGTTCAAGTTTACATATACAAAAAATAACCAAGGAGGTTGGGATGTTGCGATGCACATTTATAAAGAAGGAAAACTGGCAACTAAAGGAAGTATTCCGCTGATTACGTCTTCATTTGTGCGCCAAAAAAGAGAACAGATATCTAATAACCCGAAGAAGTTTTCTTTTGATGAAGCCGGTTTGGAGGCATTTGATCCGAATATTGTCAGAGTAATGGTCGATCAATATAATAATCTAAGAGGTCAGTTGGTCATTCGGTTGCGAAAGGATTTCTATCCGGTAAACGTCACATATTACAATAATATTCTGAGTCTTTCTAAGCCCAAGAAACCAAAGGGAAATAATACTCTTCAAACTTCTTCTACGATAAAAACGACAGAATTGCCTGGTCAGACTACCGAAACGAGATTGTATAACGGAAAATACAACCAGGAAACCGCTCTGCAAAAAGTAAATAATTACATTGATGTATTAAAAGTAGAAGGGAATTTTAGTTTTAAAAAAACAGATGAACTGTCGAAATATCATTTTACAGCAAATTGGCAGCAAAATTTAGGCGAACCGAATAAGAAGCTGGTAGTAGTAATAGAATATATCGTTGGTGATAAAGATCTCACATTGAAATTGAAAAATGCTACCTATTTTCAGTCCAAAGAAAAGTTTATTATTCTTACGAAAAATGATAACAACGAGTCGGTGAGAAAACTCTACAGTAACCAGGAAGGAATGTTTATCAATGCTTTGTTTGGCTATCTTGACATTAAAAACAATCTTAATCAAAATAATTATGTTGATAATAAGCCGGTTTACAACAAAGACGAAATGACTTCAATAACCAAAAATTATCAGGATCAACTCAAAAAAAGCAAAAGTGATGGGGATCAGGTAATTTATAAAGTTATCAAAGACCAAAAAGCAGTAAACAAAACCGAAGATCAGATAGCTGCATATTTCTATGAGATGTATAAAAGCTTGTATTCTAATGATAAAGAAAGCGCATTTATGTTAGTATATAGAATCGGAACGGTAAGCAGTTATTGGGGTATTCGGAAAAAAGTTAAGCAAATGATGACGCCGGAGCAATATAAGCATTTCATTAAACAGGCACATGATGTGATGGATAAAAACAACTAATAATTTGGTGAAAAGTCATCAACATTTTGGGGAAATGCAGAAAGAACTAAATCTACGATAATCTGAAATCATTGAAAAAATATATCAAATTTATTTTCACAATAATAGTCTTTTGTTGGCTGCTTTTACCGCAGAAAACCTTTGCCAATGCTGCGCAACCGGGCATTTGGAACGCCGGAGGAACGGTTTTTACGATGTTGTATCCCGAAGACAGCCTGAGTTTTAAGAAAGTGCAGATGCAGCAGGAACGCATTTACATTCAGCTTTACAAAGGTTTTGCCGTGGTGAAAGGAACCTATATTTTTAAGAATACGAGCAACAAAAACCTGCAATTTAAAATGGGTTATCCGGTAAACGGCATCTATTCGGGTGGCGAAAAGGATCTCAACCAAATTACCCTCGACAGTTTAAGTCAATTTAAAATCAAAGCCAAAGAACGTTGGTTAGATTTAATCAAAGAAAATCATCCGGAACTCAATCACAACGACCGAAATGTAAATCCGTTCAGCGACAATTGGATGGTTTGGCAAATGGCTTTTACACCGAATGAAATTCAGACAGTAGAGGTTTATTTCATCGTGAACACCAATGATGCGCAGGTACGTAAAGGCTATAATTTGGAAAACCGAAATGCGTTTATCTATCTTTTGGAAAGCGGCAGTGTTTGGCATCAACCCATAGAAAAGGGAGATTTTTATGTGCAGCTGAAAGACGGATTAACACTGGAACATCTACAAGGTTTGTCGGGTGGATTTAACTTTAAATTCAATGAAAAATACCAACTATTTGCCGGAAGCAAAAGCAATTTTTCACCCACTCCCGCCGATAATCTCGTGGCATCTTATTACGAAAAAATAGAGAATTTCGATTTTGCAAAACATACCGCTCAGTCTGAGAAACTATTCATTGCTATTGATGAAATGAGCCGAATTTCGTTCAATGAACTTACTTACACCGAAGCAGAATTAGGCAATCCATACGAAGTAAATAGCACCATTGGCGGAGCTTTGCCAGGTTTGCTCACGATATTTATGATTGTGGCGCCCATTCTTATCGTAATATTGTTTGTAGGCGTTTTAATTTGGGGATTTGTGAAATGGCGGAAAATAAAAAAGCAAAAAGGACAATAAAATGATGGCATTGGCTTTGTTTTTTATACTGATTATTGGGTTGATATTGCTGCTCATTCCTTTATTGAAAAAGGTTTTAAACGATTATGCGCTTACGCTAGAAAGTCGTTCAGAAAAATTTACAGAAGAAAGACCAAACGCGCTTCAACAAGCGATGAACCAATCGGTAGAACAACGTTGGCAAGAACTGGACGAACTTTTGACCCAATCAGAAAACCCGTCCTCCATTTCGCCAAATTCAATAGAAATACTGCAATCGCTTCAGATTTATTTGCAATCCATCCTGAAAATTTTCAAATCCGAAGAAAGTTCTACCTGATTTTTTTATTAATTTAACAGCTTATAATGAAAGGAGTGAATTTGATGAGCAATTCAATTCTTAATTAAGCTTTCGCAATATGAAACAAATTCTACTTTTAATACTGTGTTTTTATATTTTTTTGTTCAACAAAACATACGCCCAAACCCAAAAAACGGTTGACAGCATCCAGCAAATTGTGGCACAGCAAAAAGCCTATCCGAAGAAAATTTCGGTGTTGCAGGATCATTTGAAAAAGATTTACCAAAAAGATTTTGATGCAACCATTCAGCTTTCGAAATGGGGTTTGGAATTGGCAAAAGCCGAAAACGACAAAGTGAATCAGGGTGACTTTTTACGCTACATCGGGCTTTCTTATGGGAAAAAAGGGAAAATAGACAGTGCATCGGTTTATTATTACCAAGCACTTCCGTTGCTGGAAAAGTCGGACAACAGCGAAAAATTGGGCTTGCTCTATGATGATATGGCGAGAATGTACCGCAAATTAAAACAACCGAAAAGATCATTGGAATTTTACGACAAAGCTTTGAAATTGTATGAAGATGAAAACGATCTCGAAGGAATTGCCCGCATCAACAATGAAAGTGGCGTGGTTTTCAGGGATGACTTTCAGGATTATAAAGAAGCAAATATTCGGTTCGAAAAATCATTACGCATTCAGCAGCAGCGGAATGACAGCGTGGGAATTGGCTACGCATTGGAGTTTTTGGGTTACAATCAATTGCTGATTAAAGACTATAAAAAATCAGAAAATTATCTGAAACAGGCGCTCGAAATCCGTAAAAAACTGGACGATGATTTTGCCTTAATGTTGAATTATACGGCTTTGGGTGAATTTTACAAAGAAACCAAACAACACCAGCTTTCGAATGAATATTTTGAACAAAGCAATGTTTTAGCCCGAAAAATTAAATTTACCGACATTCAAAAATACAATTACGAACAGATTACCGGCAATTACGAAGCGCTGGGCAATTATCAAAAAGCTTTTGAGAGTTTGAAATCGTTTAACGTGCTGAATGACAGTTTGTACACGGCTCAAAAACTGAAAGATGTAGAAGAAATTTCCACCAAATACGAAACGGCAGAAAAAGAAAATCAAATCCTGCAACAACAGGCAAAATTGACCAACCGTAATTTCTGGATTTTTGGTTTGGCTGCTTTGGTAGTAATTATTGGGTTAATTGGTTTTTTATTGTATAAACAACAAGTACTGAAAAACCTCCGTGAAAAACAGGAAAACGAGATGAAATTGGCACTCCAAAAAATTGAAAATCAAAATAAATTGCAGGAGCAACGTTTATCGATTTCTCGGGATTTGCACGACAATATCGGGGCACAATTGAGCTTTATCATTTCCGCCATCGACACCATTAAATATTATGTGAAGGACAAAGACGAAAACCTGATCGGACGATTGAGTAACATTGGTTCCTTTGCCAAAGAAACCATTCAGGAGCTGCGGGATACCATTTGGGCGATGAACAAACAAGGCATTACCATCAAAGATTTAGAAAGCCGGATTGCTAATTTCATCGAAAAAGCGAAACAATCGCAAAGCGATACCCAGATTGAATTTCAGATTGCCAATGATGTGTCGGAAGAAGAAGTTTTTACGGGCATTCAGGGCTTGAATATTTTCAGGATTATTCAGGAAGCTACGAACAATGCATTTAAATATGCAGACGCAAACCGGATTGAAATTCTCATTTCCAAAGAAAATTCTGCCCTACAATTTCAGGTAAAAGATGACGGAAAAGGATTTGAAGAAAGTGAAATTGAACCCGGAAACGGCTTGTTAAATATGCGAAAACGAGCTCTGGAATTAAACAGCGAACTGGAACTGCAATCGGAAATTGGGAAAGGAACGAAGGTGTGGTTTAAAGTTCATAATAATTAAGAAATGTATGAAGACAAGAATCGCCATCATCGAAGACAATAATTTTCTTATCAAAAGTGTAAAAGATAAATTGTCACTTTTTGAAGATATACAACTTTCCTTCACGGCAAATGACGGCGTGCAATGTATAGAAAAATTGCAGACCGATAAACGTACCGACCTCATTTTGATGGACATCGAAATGCCCAATCAAAACGGCATTGAAACGACAAAATTGGTCAAACAAAAATATCCGCAGATCAAAATCATTATGCTGACGGTTTTTGACGATGACGAAAATATTTTCAATGCCATACAAGCCGGAGCCGATGGTTATTTATTGAAAGAAACACCGCCAAAAGACCTCTACGATGCCATTGTACAAACTTTGGAAGGTGGCGCAGTAATGACACCATCCATTGCGATGAAAACCTTAAAATTACTGCGCCATCCACTGATCACGCCACCCGAAAATCAAGAGGAAATTACGCTGACTGCTCGGGAAATTGAAGTATTGGAACAACTTTCCAAAGGGCTTCCTTACACCGCCATTGCTGAAAATTTATTCATTTCACCGTCCACCGTTCGGCGTCACACCGAAAATATTTACCAGAAACTGCAGGTACATTCAAAAATTGAAGCGGTGGAGATGGCAAAGAGAAATAGGTTGATTTAATTGCTTCAAAATATTTTTTTTCATTTTTTGAAGGTAAAATTGTCGGCTGTTGAGTAATCAACTTATCTTCTCATCTTTTAACACTTTTTTAATTTTACATATTTGTAAATAAGATTAAAGTTTGGTTACCTTTGCCATCAGAATGTCAAGTAGATTTTATCAGTTTTTATATAGTTCGCTGTTTGCTTTGCTTACCGTTTTAGGTATATATGACGGGCAACTGCAGCAGTATATTTCTCAGGATACATCTTTTGATCTTCAATATAGCAGTGGTTTAAGTCAAAATGAGCATCCGGTTTTTTACATTGGTAAAGAAGACCGGAAATTTTGTTTGTATACCGCTGATCATCCGCATTACATCAATATTTGCGCTGACTTCTCGGAAATTGATTCTGAAAATGACGATAATGTTGAGACTTCTCCAGAATTGCTTACGCTTTTCAAGGAAGATTTCCGGCATCTGATCTCAAATTTTGTTACGAAATTTCACGACAAAAAAGTTGCTGTTTCTCTGGCTCATTCAGAGCTTTTACATCCTTCTCAGGATGATCTGTATATTCAGTACAGGGTCATCCGGCTGTGATTTTATAATAATTTTTCCGGAAAAAATTAAAGCTTTCATTGGTTATCCTGAAAGCTGAAAAATCTATTTCAATTTTAAAAATTATTATAAAATATTATCATCATGGTCAAGAAAAGTCTCATGTATATCAGTCTGTGTCTTGTTTTTTGGAGTATAAGCTGCCAATCAGAGAAAAAGGAAAAGACAGAAGAGGCATCTTTTAATGTGACAAGTCCAATCGTAAAAGATACATTAATCAATAAAGATTATGTAGCTCAAATTCGTTCCATCAATCATATTGAGCTTCGTGCTCAGGAAAAAGGATATATTCAGTCTATCTATGTAGATGAGGGGCAGTATGTTCAGAAAGGACAGCTTTTATTCAAAATAATGCCCAATTTATATCAATCTGATGTAAATAAAGCTAAGGCTGAAGCCAGGTATGCCGAAATTGAATATCAGAATACCAAAAATCTTGCAGACAAAGATATCGTAGCTCCACAGGAAATGGCGATGGCAAAAGCCAGATATGAAAAAGCCAGAGCAGAGCTTTCTTCTACAAATATTCATTTAGGTTTTACTGAAATAAGGGCACCTTTTTCTGGAATTGTAGGAAGACTTCATGTGAGAAAAGGAAGTCTTGTGGATGATGGCGAATTAATCACAGAACTTTCGGATAACAGTAAAATGTGGGTATACTTCAACGTTCCGGAAGCTGAATATCTGAATCAGATGAGTGACAGAAAAACAAATGATCCTTTGCACGTTCGTCTCAGAATGGCAAACGGGAAAGAGTTTCCTCAGGACGGAATTGTAGAAACTATTGAGTCTGATTTTGATAATGAAACAGGAAATATCGCTTACAGAGCAACTTTTCCCAACCCAAAAGGTTTATTAAGATACGGTGAGACAGGAAATATAGTCATCACTTCACCTTACGCCAATGCATTAATAATTCCTCAGAAAGCAACTTTTGAAGAATTGGAGAAAAAATATGTATATGTAATTACAAAAGATAATAAAGTAAAAGCAAGAGAAATAAAAATTGCTGCTGAATTGCCGCATATTTATGTAGTAGCCTCAGGTCTTGGAAAGAATGAAAAAATTCTTCTTGACGGTCTTAGAATGGTTCAGGAAAACCAGAAGATTAATGTCAAATATCAAAAACCTGAAAAAGTGATGTCGAATCTGGATCTGTATGCCGAGTAATTTAAAAGCAGAATTATGTTTAAAAGAGTTATACACAGACCGGTTTTCGCTATTGTATTATCGGTAGTTATCTTATTTATCGGAGGTCTTGCCATTAAGCAGCTTCCTACCGAGCAGTTTCCCAAAATTGCTCCTACTACGGTTGCTGTTACCATTGCTTACCCGGGCGCAAGTGCAGATGTATTGGTAAAATCTTCTTTAATTACCATAGAAAATGCAATTAATGGTGTTCAGGGAATGCGGTATATCACAACCGATGCAACAAGTGCAGGAGAAGCCACAGTGAATGTAGTTTTTGATCCCGGAACCGATGCTAATGAGGCTGTTGTTCTGGTAAAAACAAGAGTAGATCAGGTAATGCCTCTGCTTCCCGAACTGGTACAGAAGGAAGGGGTTGTAGTAAATCCTATTCAGCCAAGTATGTTGATGTATGTAAATTTATACAGCACCAATAAAAGCATGGACGAAAAATTTCTGTACAATTATGCAACAGTTAATATTATTCCGGAAATCAACCGTATTCATGGGATTGCTAAATCTCAGATTCTGGGAAGCCGCAGATATGCAATGCGTATCTGGCTAAATCCGGACAGAATGCGAGCATACTCAATTTCTGTAGATGAGGTGATGAAAGCAATTGGTGAGCAAAGTATTATCGGCCGTCCCGGTAGAATAGGGCAAAGCTCTGGTATTGCAGCACAGTCGCTGGAATATGTGCTTACTTATAAGGGACAATACAATAAACCTGAAGAATACGAAAATATTATTGTTCGGTCCAATTCTGAAGGAGAAAATATCAAACTGAAAGATATTGCCAATATAGAATTGGGAAGTGAGTTTTTTGATATTTATTCGAATCTTGACGGTCACCCTTCGGCTTCTATTGTATTAAAACAGAACTATGGAAGTAATGCGAATGATGTAATTAAAGATGTGAAAGCCAAATTGGAAGAAATGAAAGGAAGCTTTCCTCCGGGAGTTGATTATAAAATCAGTTATGATGTTTCACAATTCCTTGATGCTTCTATTGAGCAGGTAATGCATACTTTAAGAGATGCTTTTATTTTGGTAGCGATTGTTGTATTTATATTCTTAGGAGATTGGCGGTCAACATTAATCCCGATTATTGCTGTCCCGGTTTCTTTGATCGGAACTTTTTTCGTCATTCAGCTTTTTGGGATGTCAATTAATCTGGTAACACTTTTTGCGTTGGTTTTAGCCATCGGAATTGTAGTAGATAATGCAATAGTGGTAATTGAAGCTGTTCACGCCAAGATGGAAGAAAATAGTACTATTACCCCTTATAAAGCGGTAAAAGAAGTAATGGGAGAAATTGCAGGTGCGATCATTGCCATTACTGCGGTAATGGTTGCAGTATTTATTCCGATTTCGTTTATGACGGGTCCTGTTGGTACTTTCTACCGCCAGTTTTCGATTACTATGGCAAGTTCGATTGTAATTTCAGCGGTTGTAGCTTTAACATTGACTCCGGTTTTGGCAGCTATGTTATTAAAAAATCACCATGGAAAACCAAAAAAATCTAACATTTTCGTTAAATCTTTAGATTCTTTCAATAAAGGATTTGATAAGATAACAGGAAAATATGCTTTATTCCTAAGAAAAATAGTAACCCGAAAAGTAGTTACCTGGGGAATTCTCGGCGCTTTCTGTGTAGGAATTTTTATTGTCAATAGATTGCTTCCGGGCGGTTTTATTCCCAACGAAGATCAGGGAACAATTTATGCGATTGTTCAGACTCCACCGGGATCAACGCTTGAGCAGACCAATAAAGTATCAAGAGAATTACAAAAAATCTGTGAAAACGTAGATGGTGTAGAATCGGTTTCATCATTGGCGGGTTACGAAATTATGACAGAAGGCCGTGGATCCAACGCCGGAACATGCTTAATTAATCTTAAAAGCTGGAATGACCGTGAGCATAACGTGAAAGAAATCATGGAGGAGCTTGAAGAAAAATCAAAAGATCTTGGAGCAACCATTGAATTTTTTGAACCGCCTGCAGTTCCGGGCTTCGGATCTTCGGGAGGTTTTTCTATGAGACTTCTTGATATGAACAGAACCACCAATTATCAGGATTTTGATAAAATAAATAAAGATTTTATCGCTCAACTAAAAAAACGTAAAGAACTTACCGGAGTGTTTACCTTTTTTGCAGCAAATTATCCGCAATACGAGTTGGTTTTCGATAATAATGCAGCGATGCAGAAGGGTGTATCTCTTGGTACTGCAATGGAAAATCTCAATATTTTAATCGGAAGTACTTACGAGCAGGGATTTATCCGTTTCGGGCAGTTTTTCAAAGTGTACGTGCAGTCATCACCGGAATTTAGGAGGCTTCCTACTGATATTTTAGGGTTGTACGTGAAAAATGACCATGGTGAAATGGTTCCCTATTCAGCATTTATGACCATGAAGAAGACTCAGGGTCCGAATGAGATTACACGGTATAATATGTACAATTCGGCGGCAATCCGTGGACTTCCGGCGGAAGGATATACAACAGCAGATGCCATTCAGGTAATCAACGAAGTAGCAGAAAAGACGCTTCCTCACGGTTACAAAGTAGCTTGGGAAGGACTGTCTTATGATGAAGCACAGCGTGGTAATGAAGCAATTTATGTCTTTCTTGTTGTTTTAGTATTTGTTTATCTGGTATTAGCAGCACAATATGAAAGTTTTATCATTCCGTTTGCGGTTTTATTCTCATTGCCGGTCGGAGTTTTTGGGTCATTTTTATTATTAAAAGCGATGGGACTGGAAAATGACATTTACGCACAGGTAGGATTAATTATGATCATCGGATTATTAGGTAAAAATGCTGTTCTTATTGTAGAAGTTGCGGTAAAAAGGCGGCAGGCAGGAGATTCTATTGTTGATGCTGCCATTGAAGGCTCAAGAGCACGTTTCAGACCTATTTTGATGACCTCATTTGCATTTATTGCAGGTTTGGTTCCGCTCGTTTTTGCAGGAGGAGCAGGTGCGGTGGGAAATCATACCATCGGAGCCTCTGCTTTAGGGGGAATGTTGGTAGGAACTCTGTTCGGAGTGATTGTAATTCCGGGGCTCTACTACATTTTTGCTAAATTATCGGACGGCAGAAAAATGATCAAAGACGAAGATGAATCACCATTAACTGAAGACATGATCCATTATGAATAAGAATAAATTATATCAATACGCAGGAGCGGTAGTCTTTTTTATAAGCCTTACTGCCTGCAAACCTGTAGAAATACAGCAGCGTGCCGAAAACAAAACAGTTCCTGAAATGTATGAAGCTGAGCAAGATGATTCTTCCAATTCAGGAAAAATAAAATGGAATGAATATTTTAACGATCAGAACCTTCAGACATTAATTAGCCAGGCACTTCAGAATAATCAGGAATTAAATATTGTTCTTCAGGAAATTGAAATTTCTAAAAATGAAATTAAAGCCAGAAAAGGAGAATATCTGCCGACAGTTGGGCTGAAAGCAGGAGCCGGAGTTGATAAAGTAAGCCGGTATACCAATATCGGTGCAATGGAAGCTAATACTGAAATTGAACCTGGAAAAGAAATGCCGGAGCCATTATTTGATTTCGGAATAGGAGCTCAGGCAAAATGGGAAACCGATATCTGGGGGAAACTTCACAATGCAACGAGAGCTCAGGTTCAGCGTTATTTAGCGACTGTAGAAGGTAAAAACTTTATGATTACCAATCTGATTTCTGAGATTGCGGATTCTTACTATGAGCTTCTTGCGCTGGATAATGAACTGGTCATTTTAAATCAAAATATTAAAATCCAGAATGATGCTCTGAATATTATAAAAGAACTGAAAAAAAATGCACGCTCTAATGAACTTGCTGTGAAAAGATTTCAGGCTCAGGTTCTGAGAACGCAGGGAATGCAGTATGAAATCCAGCAGAAAATTGTAGAAACCGAAAATAAAATAAATTTTCTGGTAGGAAGATTTCCTCAGCCGGTGGAAAGAAGTCATGGATTTGACTCTGTAATTCCACAAACGGTTTTTGCAGGAATTCCTTCTGAGCTTCTGGAAAACCGTCCTGATATTAAGCAGGCAGAGTATGAACTGGCTGCATCAAAGCTGGACGTTAAATCTGCAAAAGCAAGATTTTATCCTTCTCTTGATATTGGAGCAGGAATTGGTTTGCAGGCATTTAATCCGGTATATTTAATAAAACCTGAGTCGTTTTTGTTTTCTTTAGCCGGAGAACTTACTGCACCGCTGATTAACAGAAGTGCAATAAAAGCAGCATATAAAAATGCAAATGCAAAGCAGATTCAGGCAGTTTATCATTATGAACAAACGGTTTTAGGAGCTTACATTGAGGTGGCAAATCAACTTTCGAAGATCAAAAATCTGAATAATAGTGTCAGTATTAAAATGCAGGAAGTTGATGCTTTAACAAAATCTATTGATATTTCTAATGATCTTTTCAAATATGCAAGAGCAGATTATATGGAAGTTCTGCTTACACAAAGAGATGCTTTAGAATCAAGGTTTGAACTTGTTGAAAAGAAAGTTGATCAACTGAAAGCCAGTGTTGCTGTTTACAGAGCACTTGGCGGTGGATGGGATCAGAACCTAATAAATCAGGAAAATTTAATAAAGAAATAAGAATTGTTTAATTAATCAGAAAGAGACTTATCGGTTGGTAAGTCTCTTTTTGATTTGTGGTTGAAGATCTTGCGGCAATAATTCTTCTGAAAGAAGCAAAGACAAAATCAGATTAAGCTTTGAGTCAACTTTTAATTGATCTCTATGAATCTGAAAGTACTTTGTTACATCTTTTTTGACTGACTACAGCATTACTGCAACTACGGAATACAGAGACCAAAAAACTTTCAGATAAGTCCAAAAAAGAGGAATTTTGCAAACGGTAATTACAAACGAGATCATCCTGTTTTCATAAAAGTAAAGACTACTGCAACTACAGGATGAGAGGGTGAAAAAACTTTTATAAGAAAAAAATAATGATCAAATTTGAACTCTCAAAATTCGGATAGTTATTGACTGCAAAAAGTATTTAAGTTAAGAGATCAGAAAGAAGTTATTCAGATAAAATTTAAGTTTTGCTGTTGATCTCAAAATAATTTTTAAAAAACAGGGTTGCCTGATCATAACTCTGTAATTAATCCAAAACCATAAAGAAAAACTTTATTCATAGCGATTGGCTTATGAACAGGGAGAGAATTTTCTCAATTATCAATTTATCA
Organism: Chryseobacterium sp. L12; assembly: GCF_056133985.1. Taxonomy (NCBI): domain Bacteria; kingdom Pseudomonadati; phylum Bacteroidota; class Flavobacteriia; order Flavobacteriales; family Weeksellaceae; genus Chryseobacterium; species Chryseobacterium sp. L12. Next base: position 363,441 of record NZ_JBVYOF010000001.1, read on the forward strand.
AATCTAATTTTCAAAAAGCAAATGAGTACACCTACACCATTAAATACGATCTTCAGTTGGTTTGAAGAAGGCGATATGCCTACGGAATATCAATTTAAGCAGACCTTCTCTTCATTCCGTCATTTGGATGATAAAATTAAAATGACTGATGTGACAGGATTAAATGAAGCTTTTACTGCAATTTTTGCCAATCATCTAGAAGATCAGAACGCGCATCATTCGGTACTGGCAAAACTTAATGCATCAAATCTCACTGCAGCCAATGTAGAGGAATGGAAAGAAAAATTAAAAATACATTTAACAGCAACTGTTGATGGTGACCAAGAGACAGGAAATGTCTATACAAAAGAGCAGATCCGGGAAATTCTGAATACATTTCAAATAAAAGATGATGAAATGCTTGCCGATATTGCCAGAATTAATGCAATGCTGATTTCCAATGATGTAAATCTTGATGAATTACAAAAAATAGTAGACTATATCAAAGAAAATAGGCAGCAGATAGAATTGCTTAAAGAAACTGGGATCGGAAATAGTTCAGATGATACAATCAATCTTATTGGAAATTATTCAAACTGGGGTTCAGTTACTTATCAAAATCAGTTTAACGATTTGGTGTATGATAAGATTAAAAAAATAGAGACCGCAGATCCCGAAAAAATTAAACACGAAGAAAGAGTGAGGGGAGACTCCCGAATAAAACATGATCTCGATACATTAAGTTTTGTCATTGATGCTTACGATACCGTTACCATGTTTACAACACCTCTTAAAGTGAAAAGAATAGACACAAATACTATTGACGTGCTATTCGATTCTATCCCACCAAATATGATTCAGTTAACCATTAAAAAGATATAATTATGGACATTAAATACGCTTATTACAGCAGTTCTGTCGGTTACAAAATTGAAGGAAAAACAGACAGCGAAGTTTTAACAGCCGGCGGCGGCACAAAGTCAATCAGTACGTTTTGGCATGACGGAAATTTAAATCCGTCAGATTTTGTACCCAAAACACGAACATTAACCATTAACGGGACAGCTTATGATTTGTCGGCAAACAGATCATTCACAACGCCCGATACGATTACCCGTTTAAAAGGAGGTGCATCTGGTTCTCTGGTTTCGGGAGATGTTACGCTTGCTGCAGGTTCTAATATGGCAATAAGTCAGGCGGGGAATACCATTACTTTAGCTTCCACGGACACTACTTACAGCGCAGGAAATGGTTTGACATTGTCGGGAACCACATTCTCTTTGCCGGTTACCACTTCAGGGACAGGAAATGTAGTTACAGGAATTACTCAAACTGCTAACGGAATTACGGTATCTTTAGGCTCTTTGCCAACAGCTGCAGATCTGACAAATTATATTCCGGCATCGCAAAAGGGTACAGCGAATGGAGTGGCTACATTGGATGCATCGGGACAGGTTCCTGCAACGCAATTACCATCGTATGTAGATGACGTTTTAGAAGGATACTATAAAGTTGCAGACGGAAAATTTTATAAGGAAGCTGCGTATACAAACCTTCTTGCTGTTGAAACAGGCAAAATTTATGTTTCGCTCGATACCAACAAAACATACCGATGGACGGGAACTACGTTTGTTTATATCACTTCCGGAGCTGTAGATTCTGTAAACGGATTAACAGGTGTTGTGGTTTTAAATAAATCTCATGTAAGTTTAAGTAATGTTGATAACACGGCAGATGCAGCTAAAAGTGTTCTTTCTGCTACAAAATGGACTACAGTAAGAACCATTGCTATTTCGGGAATTACTTCCACAGCACAAAACATTGATGGATCCGGAAATGTTACCATTCCTGTCACTGCTGTTCCGGCAACATTATTAACGGGAACTGCAGCAATCAATACCACCGGATCATCTGCAAAACTAACCACTCCCAGAACAATTTCTGCTACAGGTGACGGAACTTGGAATGTTTCGTTTGACGGTTCTGCCAACGTTACTTCAGCTTTAACATTAGCTGCAACAGGTGTAACAGCCGGAACTTACGATGAGGTTACAGTAGATTCTAAAGGTAGAGTTATCGCCGGAAATAATTCTGTGAAATCATACAGTACTTCTATTTCAGGAACAGCATCTGTGATACACAATTTAGGTACCAGAAATGTAGATGTTGCAATGTACGATACAGTAACATTTTACAAAATCGACGGCAGAATAAAATTAACTGATCCGAATAAAATCGATATTGAATTTGATTCTGCTTTACCAAACACTGTAGCTATAACAGTAACCCGTAAACATATTTAAACATGGATATTAAATATGCATACTATAACACCTCGAAAGGCTATAGGGTATTGGGCGGTACTGCCGCCCAATTTTTAAAAGCGGATGGTAGTATTGACAGTAAAGAATATATTGATAGATATTCAGTACAAAATATAGACTCTACTAAAACTATTGGTTTTCAAAATACTATATATTCAGGATGGGACAGATCATCTGTGGTTAATCCACAGATGGGTCCTTTTTCTTTACTTAATATAGCATTGCAAGGAGCTTATCCTTTATATGGAGATGAAGAATTTAGAAATGGAACCAATGGAATAGGAATTTACAATAACTATGGTAACGGTAATGTTACTATGACTAGAGAAGCTGCTTCCAATCTTCCAAATAAATCTGGATTCCAGCTGAGATTCAATTATAATGGTAATGGTGCTACTCCTGGTTTAGGCGGATTTATACTAGGGTTTAACGCACGAGCTAATGCCGTTTTTATTCAAAAGTTTACAGCTAAACTTCCAGTTGGATATTCATTTTATAATGCTGAAAACTACATGGGAGAAAATGCTTCCGTTAACTGGTTAACGTCAAGAGCAGGAACAGGAAAGTGGGAAACTTATGTTCGTGCAGTTATGTGCGGAACGGGAACCAGTTTTGGAAATGGAGGTCATGTATATATTTCAGGTCCGAATACTGCAGTGGAATTTTATTTAGCTTTTGCTGAAATTTATGAAGTTAACAGTTCTGTATTTTCTAGAATAAAAGAAGCTTTTTATGCTAAGAACGAAACGATTCATTTTAATGGGGCAATATCTGATTTAATTACTGTTGGAGATTCATACACCCAGAAAAAATTACTTTCTACATCATGGGATGGAACTAATGGAGATCAGATTCTATTAAGAGTGCCGGGAAGTCAAAACAATGGAGCGTATCTCAGGTTTTCTCAGAACGGAACGTTAAATGGAAGTTTAGGATTATTAGGTTCGGACAATTTAACTGGAGGTCAGATATTAAATTCTCAAGGTGATACTCTGTATCTGGGAAATTCAACATTGCCTAATATAGCACTTCAAACTACTACTAATACTCATTTTAATTTTGCTGGAATTGGTAATCTCTATACATTTAACGTAAATGGAGCTTATTTAAATAGAAATATTAATTTTAATCAAGATAATTCTGGTGTTAATTTCTATGAAGGAGGTAAGATTTATAAGAAATCTGGGGGTGGAGTTTATATTAATAGAGGAACTAATGGACTTGATCCGAGAATTGAAAATGCTGACGGATCCCAATCATGGACGATATTTCATGAAGGAAATCACAATCCTTTTAAAAATTTAAAAACCGGCATTGCTTTAGAAGATGTTTCAGAATCAGGTATTTACAGACAGGAAAGCCCAACATCAGGATTTAATTATACTACTACTTTAAATCTAAACTCTTCTGATGGAAGACAGCAACTAACTATTGAAAGGGGTGGAAAAGGAATGAAATTCAGGGGGGCTACTACTGGCTCAGGTAATTCTGGCTGGTCGGGATGGAGAGAGATTTACCACACAGGAAACTTCAATCCGGCAAGTTATGTAACACAGTCATCTTTAAATTCTCAACTTACTGGAGTATATGCTACACTAAATGGTGTTCAGACTTTTAGCAATACAAACACTTTTCTTCAGAGCCCTGTAGTTCCAAACGGAACTTTAGGAACTCATGCGGTGAATGTCAATCAGCTAAGTGGAAAAGCTAATGGTCAGGAAAATGCTACAGCAGTTGGTTTTTCTTTAGGAAATACACCTACTGCAGATGGAAATTCGTTTCCATATATGTATCATAATTCCGGAGTATATGTAGCATTGGCAACACAGTCTTATGTGCAGTCAAACTTTTTAAGTACACCAAATGGTACATCTGTTATTATATCAGGTTCAAATTTAAATAATTACCTTAAAACAGGCTTTTACAGAGGTTCAGGATTAATTAATGCACCCTTAAATAATAGTGGTTGGTGGTATGTGACTATTGAAACTCACGATTCTACTTGGGTAAAACAAACGGCAACTTCATTTGGTTCAGGGAATACTCCTAATGTAACTTATCAAAGAACTATTAGTGGAGGAAATTGGTCAGCTTGGGCACAGGTTTGGACATCTCAGGATTTTAATATAGGAAGCATTCAGCAATGGAATTATATGGCTCAATATGGGTTGCAGCTTAATTCAGACTTTACTGTAAATACGGGCACAGGTTTACTCATTGCAGATGATTATTTCGGAGGTGAATCCGGGATGATCGATCGTAACAATGAAAGATTCGTCTCAGCCAAGCAAGAGAGTTTTTATAAATATGGTTCACGTTACGGTAATTTTGACGGGCTGAACTTTAATTTAGATACAAGACTCTTCGGAATGGGAAGAGAATCTAACAAGGAGGATAAATTGACAGTAGAAGGTTCGGTTAAAGCCAGTAAAAACTTCAAATCCGAAGAGGAAAGACCCGACACCATCTTTATTCCCAATGGTAATGTAGCAAGTCTCAGAGATGAAATTGTGAACGATGAATCTGAATATGCAATCAGATTAGATCCCCACGAATATGAGATTGATCCTTCTGGTTATCTGGATGTAGATGATAGAAACCGACTGATTCATATTGTTGGAGAGCAGGTGAAAATGGTTGTCAATTTCAAAGAAATTTATCCGAAACAACTGATCGTTATTTATAATTTTGATAAATATGGCGGGACAATGGCGGTTAAAATTTATGATAAAGATATTTATCATATTCCGGGAGGATCTTTTCTGAGGCTGTATGTAACGAAATCACGCAGAGTAATTGCAGAAAGAGATTTTCCATGTGAATTTGTCTGGTAAAAAAAATACTATTTTAATTTGATATAAACCCACAGTCGAAGAATGAAAGTCTTTTGATTGTGGGCTTATGTATTTCTGTAGATTTTTTTAAATTAATAACGATGTAAAATATATATTAATGATTTATTGTATGGCAAAAATTACAATGTACTGAAAATTAATAAAACCAGATGCTTCATTTTTAATAAATTGTGAGATGTTTTTCAAGGTATTAATTAATAAACATGTTAATATCATTAAAGACTGCAAATCACAGAATTAGATTCAGTTTTAGAGCATTGTTTTGAAAAGAAAATGCCTTAGATATAATAAAAATCCGCCTCACAATTGTAAGGCGGATTTCATAAATATTTTATCAGTCAGCACTATTTTTTTTCGACGATAGTATCTTTACGGCAACGGTAGTGACTACTGCTGCTGCAAAAATCTTTAGCAGAAAGTTCTTTCTATCGTGTTTCCATTCGGCTCCCCAACCACGTTCGGCAAAAATGTTTGGTAAATGACCTTTTTTTAAGTCGTCAATAATTCCTTCCAATGCACCCACACGGTCTGCCAGTACAAGAGGTAGCCATCTTCCGTAGCTGGATTCACTATATTTAAAGGCAAATTTTCTAATTTCTCCATTGAGACCTTTTGGTGGTGATGCAGTTCCGAAAGCAGCGGTTAGATTGGGGCGCTCTACGGACTTCAGAATCTCAACATTTTCAGATTGCTGTTCGGGTCTTTCCCAGGCATATCCTTCGTGTTCTTCATCAGTACGTTTTTTCATAGGGTAGACGGGATCATTTTCAGGATCGGCATCAATTCCCCAACCTTTTATATGACTGTAATCTGTCTCTTCACTTTTTTTAAAATCGGAGGGTTTTGTTTCGTCTGTAAGCATGTTGTTCAATTTTTAGTTAAAGTTTATTAAGCCGTTGGCGGAATAAGCACGGTCTTTATGCAGCCATCAAGTTTGCGTGAAAATATATGATAGGCTTCTGCTACTTCTTCCAGTGGAACCCTGTGAGTAATGATTTGCTTAGGGTCAAGAATACCGTTTTTTACATGCTCAATAAGCTTTGGCAGATTACGTTTCACAGCTGCTTGGTTAGCCCGGATCGTAATACCCTTATTTACTACGTTTCCTATCGGAACCAAAGCGTCTGTAGGACCGTAAACGCCTACAATAGAAACAATGCCGCCTTTCTTTACAGAATTAATTGCCCAATGAAGCGCCGTTGTAGAACCACCCTGTAAAAGTAACTTTGTTCCCAAAACTGTATTCATCAAATTTCCTTTTGCTTCACAGCCCACGGCATCTATGCAAACATCAGCACCCAAAGAATCCGTTTGTGTTTTTATAAAAACTACCGGATCGCCGATACTGTTAAAATTATACGCTTCACATTGGGCATATTTTGCTACGAAATCAAGTCTATATTCCAGATGATCGATGACAATTACTCTTCCTGCGCCAAAAAGCCATGAACATTTGGCGGCCATAATACCAATCGGTCCTGCACCGAAAATTACTACCGTATCTCCTTTTTGAATACCTGCCATTTCTGCTGCCTGATAGCCAGTAGGTACAACATCAGTAAGAAGTACTGCGTCATCGGGATCCATCCAGTCAGGAATTACGGTTGGGCCTACATCTGCGTAGGGAACACGTGCATATTCTGCCTGTCCGCCCTGATAGCCTCCTGCCGTGTGGGAATAACCAAAAATGCCGCCTACTGCTGTTGCCATTGGATTAGATTCATGACAGTTGCCATAAAGTTCCTGTTTACAAAAAGCACACTTACCACATGAAATGTTGAAAGGTACCATAACCTTGTCGCCTACTTTCAGTTTTTCTACTGACGAGCCAACTTCAACCACTTCTCCGATGAATTCATGTCCAAAGATAGTGCCTGTACGTGTATCAGGAACAAGCCCATGATAAAGATGGAGATCTGATCCGCAAATGCATGATCTTAATACCCGCACAATGGCATCTTCAGGATGTTCTATTTGAGGTTCGGGCACGCTACGGTCTGCGCGAACGCGGAAAGGTCCGCGGAAATTCATTGCTAACATATAATATTTTTATTTGGTGATGTTGTATATAAAGCAAAACAAATACCGATATAAAAAGGTTTAATACAATACATGCTTTTTTCTATAAAATAAACTGGAATTTGGAAGTCAATATAAAAGGTGTTTCTTTGTAATAGAAGCTAACACACATTAATTTATTTTGGTCAGAGTTTTTTTACTTTTTTTATCAATCATAGCAGGAATTTTAATTAAATATTTGAATTTCAATACCTTAAATATACTAATTTTTATGCTTTTTGTATCATGAATTTATTTATTCTTATCCCGAACTCATGTTAAATAAGATTATAAATTTTAGTTTTATCAAATAAAGATTTCTGATTTAATATCGTAATATTATTTTGAAATTCCAGCAAGACTGAAAGACTTTCCTTATGAATTTTTCGCTCTAAGGTTTCGGGATCGGGAATGTCCCAAAGTCCACTGTGATGCCAATTGCTCGGAAAATCCCAATCAGGACGGTCTATTATTGGATAAATGCAGCAACCGTATAATGGTAACCGCTTTTAAGAATGGTTAAGCATTCTTCTGTAATCATTTTCAGCCAATCGTATCTGTCATCTTCAGGAATGCTGGTTTCCGACAATACAATTGGTTTTTTGTAATTAATAAATACTTCTTCAATTAATGAATGAAGACTTCGCCAGTATGGGTTAGCCGGTGTTTCGTTCCACGGAATAAATTGATGGACTGGAAATGTCCACTGATTATTAAAATAAAAATTAACTCCAATAATATCCAGGTACTCTGGTTTTCCTCTCAGTTCAGGACATATTCTTCCTGTCAGAATCTCTAAAACCTGGAATTGTTCCTGATTTTTTTCGTTTGCTTTCAGCACTGAGATTAAATTTGACGGATCTTGCGAAGCAATATTAATTAAAGGCTCCGTTGTCATAATTTTAACTGTAGGATCTACTTCTTTCATCATCTCTATTCCTTCAATATAGGCTTTCATTAGCATATACTTCACTTCCCAACCTTGATTAACGCAGTAGGGACTTGTGCCATTGGCTTCACCACCCAGCCACGAAAGAAAACTGACCTCATTAATGGGCGTGATAATTAATTCGCCTTCAGGAACTAAACTTCGATATTTAATGACAAAAGCCCTGCACAAATGTGAGAATCTTCTGGCAAACATCGGATGCAAAGGGGTCAAATCGTCCGGAAAACCAAAATGGCAAATATCCCAAATAATCTGGATGCCGTTATTTTTGGAAGCGGCAATGATCTCTTCAACTTGTGTCCAATCATACTTGAATGGCATCTTTTCTATAAAACTCCATCGTATTCCTTCCCGAACCGTTTTAATATCAATCTTAGAAAGTCTTTGGTAGTCTTCGTGTATGAAACGGTTGTGACCTGTCAGTTCAATAAGGTCAATACGTTCACCAAAAGCATTTTGATGATCCGCACATTCAAAACCGCCCATAAGAAAGGATTGAAAAGGATTTCTAAAGTTGGTAGAATTACTGCTGTGCTGCATCTTCTTCTTTGATGATCTTTCGGAATAATGCCAATGATTGTGCTACAACCTGATCCATATTGTAGTATTTATAAGTTCCCAACCGACCTGTGAAATAAACATTCTCTGTTTCATCAGCCAATTTTTTGTACTGATTATAAATTTCTTGATTTTCTTTTCTTGGAATTGGGTAATAAGGATCACCATCCGCAGTCGGATATTCGTAAACAATAGCTGTTTTGTGATGTTTTTGTCCGGTCAGATGTTTGAACTCCGTTATTCTTGTGTAAAGATTGGATGTGGGATAATTGATGGTTCCGGTTTGCTGATAACCTTCCTGATCCAGAGTTTCAAATTTAAAATCAATTGATCGGTAAGGCAATTTCCCAAACCGATAATCAAAATAACCATCGATTGGTCCTGTATAGATCAGCTTTTTATGAGGTATAATATCCACAATGTCTTTATAGTTTGTATTCAACATAATGTGAATATTCTCGTGCAAAAGCATTGTTTGAAACATTTCAGTATAGCCGTTTTTTGGCATCGCCTGCAAAGAATCAGTAAAATAGCGGTCATCACTGTTAGTCCTTGTCGGAACTCGGGCGGTAACCGAAGCATCCAATTCTGAAGGATCCAGGTCCCATTGTTTTTTGGTGTAACCACGGAAGAATTTTTCATAAAGTTCTTTTCCGACAACATTCAGGACGACATCTTCTGAAGTCAAAACAGGTTTGCGTAATTCTGCTTTTGAAGCTAAGAAATCTACAACCTCATCAGACGTGAGATTTTTTCCGTAGAGCTTATTGATTGTTGTGAGATTGATCGGAATCGGGACGAGCTGTCCGTCAACACTTCCTAAAACCCGGTGTTCATACGGGCGCCATTCTGTGAATTTGCTTAGATATTTAAAGACATCTTCGGAATTAGTATGGAAAATATGCGGTCCGTACTTATGGATCAGTATGCCTTCTTTGTTATAATAATCGTACGCATTCCCTGCGATGTGATTCCTTTTGTCAACAATCAGAATCTTTTTTCCTTCGTTAGCTAATCTTTCTGCCAAGACCGAACCCGCAAAACCACAGCCAATAATTAGAAAATCATACATATATTCCGTTGTTTTTTTTAACATTGTTAATTAAATGATTCATTTTTTCAAATGTGCTATCCCAGGATTCATTCGCAAGAAAAAGGTCGACTTTTTTCATCCAATCTTTACGTGATGTTTTAGCCAATTCTTCCTCTCCGTAATTAATGAAAGTTTCAGCATCTTTGGCAATGTAAACCAGATTTTCTTCCCCGTATGGTTTTACAACATCTTTTATCGGGGTTGAGATCACAGGAAGTCCCGCTGCGAGATATTCTGGTGTTTTTGTAGGACTAATGAACTCGGTAGATTCATTGATGGCAAACATTATCATAGCAATATCCCATTGGCTGATATAATCTGGAAGCTGTCCGTATTTTTTTGATCCTAGATAATGAATGTTTTCTGCTCTCGGAAGATCGTTGGCATCAATTTTCACAACCGGACCAATGATCACAAATTGCCAGTCTGGTTTTTTTGTAGAAATTTCCCTTAACAATTCGATGTCGAACCTCTCATCAATGACGCCAAAAAAACCAAACCTGGGATTGGCAATGTGCTTCTGGTCGTCAGGATCTTCCGTATAATATCTTGCTGCTTTGAAATGCTGTTTGTCTATACTGCTTGGAAAAGGATGGATGTTGTGGTGGCGGTTTTTCTTTGCCTGATAAAGGGTATGACCTCCGGTAAACACCACATCAGCTTTTTTGAACAGTTTCTCTTCCAGATCCAGCAATTGAGGCGGTGCAAAACGGAATGCAGAAAGCTCGTCCATAGAGTCATAGATAGTTACTTGGGGTTTAAGATGTGACGTGTATTCCAAAGCCATAGGTGTGTAATACCAACACAAATATGTTTTAATGTTGTGATCTGTAAGAACTTGGCTAACCAGCTTTTCCAGGCGTAGATTAATATTGTCTCCTTCCTCGTTGAGAAAGATTTTAATTATCGAAACGCCATCCTGAAGATCTATTTCGTAAAAATCCGAATTTGCTTTTCTTGGTTCTTCAAAATAAAAAACCCGATTTTTCTTGGCAAATCTTGTTAACAGATGTTGAGGGCGCTGGTACACGAAATCCCAGTGTAAATGGCTGAAACATATAATATTTTGCATAAGTTTGGTCACAAATTGAAATGGAAAATTTTTCCAGCTCTACTAAAAGAAATATGATCTGATTGAATGATGAGCAGTTGTGATTTGTAAAGCTAGACTTAATAAAATAATATGGATATGATTTAAGTCATAACACATATAGTGCAGTCTGTTTTTACAAATTGGTTGCATATAGACAGGATTAATAATCTGTTGTTTGCACAATCATCAAAAATCAAGAGCAGTGTGTAACCTGTCAGAACAGTTACGGTAATTTAGTATCATTTTTGATAATGTTAATTAAATCTGAATAATCACCGTAGTATAAAGATATATGACAGAAAAAAAATTGAAACTCAGACAGCAAGCATTTGCATTAACGATCTGTACACTTACATTTATGGTTGTTTACAATTTTTCTACCTGGTATGCTGTTTCTTTAGATCAGGTTCCGTCATTTACTTTTTATTTTGAAAGGTTCATTCCTTTTGTGCCTCTGTCGATTATTCCTTATATGGCAAGCGGTTTGTTTTTCTGTGTTGTATTTTTTTCTTGTAAAAGTACATACCAGCTTAAAATATTAACATGGCGCATGCTATTTGTAACTTTTGTAGCAGGAATATTTTTTATAGCGTTGCCATTGCAATTTTCGTATGCGAAACCAGAGGTATCTAACCGCATTTTACAGCTGCCTTTTTCTTTCTTAAAGGCATTTGACTCCCCCTTTAACCAATCACCATCACTACATATTGCTTTTGCATTTATATTTTGGACGGTATTTAAAAATCTGTCCAAATGGCGAATTCACCTTATGATCTGGTTGATTCTTTTGGGAATTTCAACTCTGACTACCTATCAGCATCATTTTATTGATATTTTAACAGGTTCAATTCTTGCCCACATCAGTTTTATCGTTATTCCTTACAGAAAGAACGATCCTAAGTACAGAAATTTATATTTGGCAAATTATTACTTTCTATCCGGATGGATATTTTTTTCTGCTGCTTTATTGCTACAGTATTTTGTTGGTAAGGAAGGTCTTATCCTTTTTGTGCCTTCATTGGCAAGTATGATTCTTGGTTATTATTGTCAGCTTAATAAAAATTTTTTATTAAGGTATGTTTTAACAATACAACAGAAATACTTGTTATGGATTGATAGGAAGGAATCTGAAGTAATAAAATAAATGATTGATGAAGAAATTCCGATAAGTAGAAGTATAGTCAAAACTTTGGAAGTATTACCACAATAGTAAACATTTTCTTCAATTAAGCATTACGTAAAAGGTGTTGCTTAAAAGTGTACTTTTCCATTCAGCAAATTTAAAATAATGATGTTCTGTCGAGTTCGATCCAGACAGGTGCATGGTCACTGATTTTTTCCCAGCCACGAACTTCCTTATCAACACCTCCTCTGAGCAGGCTTGATTTCAAATAAGGACTCAACAAAATATGGTCAAGTCTGATTCCTGCATTTCTGTCGTAAGCTTTGTACAGATAGTCCCAAAATGTATAGATCGTTTCATCGGGAAATAAGGTACGGATAGAATCTGTCCACCCATTTTTCATAAGCTGGCTGTAAGCTTTTCTGACTTCCGGTTGAAAAAGTGCATCATCTTTCCATCGTTCAGGTTTATAAACATCTTTTTCAGTCGGAATAATATTAAAATCACCTATCAGAATGGCAGGAAGATCCATATCAAATAAATTGTTTTGTTCTTTTTTGTAAACGCTTGATCCATTCCATTTTGTATTCAAACTTTGGTCCCGGAAAAGGATTTCCATTCGGTAAGTAGAGACAGCAGATCACCATCTGGTCAATAATCGCTTCAAGATAGCGGCTTTGGGTATCGTCTGTATTACCAGGAAGTGAACGCTGAACTTCTGTCATATCAAGATCTTTAGACAGGATTGCTATTCCATTCCATTGCTTCTGACCATGCCATATTGCCTGATAGCCTGCCTGGTTAATTTCAGCAACAGGGAATTTTTCCTGTGACGCCTTTAATTCCTGAAGACATACGATATCGGGCTTTGCATTTCTCAGCCACTTTAGAAGCACGGGTAAACGGCTGTTGATGCCGTTCACATTGTATGTTGCTATTTTCATCAGTATGATCTGTATTTAAATTTTCTTTAAAGCTGAAGCTTTATGAACAGCACTTTTGCCCGTCTTTTCACTGATCACCTCATATTGCGGACTGTCATGAGAAGCTCTTCTCTGCCTGTTCATAAAAATAAAATCGCTGGTATGAATTTTTGTGATGATTCCATGGGTCTCTCCATAACGAAATTTCCATTTGACCTTATCTCCTTTTTCCAACATTATTTTTTATTTTACCGGTTTTCGATACTATCTGATCAACCGATATAAGACAAAAACCATACCTTATAAAAAGATTCTTTTTACTTTGAATAGAAGGATTAAGCTTGACGATAAAATCAATTGAGATATTTAAATGACGAAGAATATCATCCTATATCAGATCTAACTTCATGAAAAAGTTTTAACCCATAAAGTCAATAGTTTTGTACAGAAAAGAATTAGAAATAAAAAAACCGACAAAGAAGTAAAAAAACTTCAAATGTCGGTCTTGTGACCTCGACAGGATTCAAACCTGTAACCTTCTGAGCCGTAATCAGATGCGCTATTCAGTTGCGCCACGAGGCCGTTCCTTTCTCCTTGTTTAAAGGTTTGCAAATATAGCACTTTTTTCTTTTCTTTGAAAGATGAAAGCAAGATTTTTAATGCTCATTGCAATTTTTATTTTAATTGCCTGTAAGAGAGAAACAAAAAATATAAATACAAAAGCTGTTTCCATATCCAAATTAGTCAAATTTAAAGAAGAAGCAGATTTTTTACAATTATCATCAGGGAATTTTAATTATTCCATCAAAAAAGACCAGCTGCCATTTAAAAAAATTATTTTGCTAAATGCAAGTATGGCAGGGTATGTCACAGAACTGAATGCTGAAAATCTGATTACCGGAATTTCAAGTCCCGAATATATTTATTCAGAAAAGATTAGAAAACTTATTCAGCAGGAAAAAATACAGAATGTAGGAAGCGAACAAAAATATGATATTGAGAGAATCATTTCGCTGAAGCCGGATGCTGTTTTCACCAACTATGTCGCTAATTTTGAAAATGCCTATGAAGTTTTGAAAAACAATGGTATTCATGTGATTTTTTTAGATGAATTCAACGAAGAGAAACCATTGGAAAAAGCTGCGTATATTAAAGTTTTTGGAAAACTTTTGGATAAAGAGCAATTGGCTGATACAAAGTTTAAAGAAATAGAAAAAAACTACAATAACCTGAAAAAACTGGCACAAACTTCTAATTCAAAGCCAAAAGTTTTAGCTAACGAAATGTATGGTGATGTTTGGTATCTCCCGGGAGGAAAAACTTCTTTTGCCAATTTTATTTCTGATGCCAATGCGGAATATATTTTAAAAAATAATTCTGATACAAAAGCTGTAACAATGAGTTTTGAAGAAGTGTATATCAAATCAAAAAATATTCAGTTCTGGCTAAATGTTGGTAATCATCATTCAAAAAAAGAATTATTGTCAATCAATCCGTTTTATGCGCAGCTGGATGTTTTCAATCAGGGAAAAATATACAGTGTTTCGGGAAAGGAAAAACAAAAAGCCAACGATTTTTTTGAACAGGGAATTGTGCGCTGCGACTGGGTATTGAAGGATTACATTAAAATCCTTCACCCCGAACTTTTACCCGATGATAAAATTACTTATTTACATGAATTAAAGTAACTCGCAGTATTTTTATATTTTTGCATCAAGTTTATGCTTATGTGGAAAAAGATAAAACAATTTATTTTTATAATTCTTTTGCTGAATGTGGTTTTTATCGTTTGGGGAAGATTTTTTAATCCTCCAATTACCATTACACAGATCGGCGGCATTATAAAGTACGGAAAATTGCAGCGTGATTATATTTCCTATGATGAAATGGGAAATAATGTGAAAAAAGCGGTCATTGCCTCGGAAGACCAGAAATTTTTTATGCATAATGGCTTTGATTATACAGCGATTGAAAAAGCCATGAAATACAATGAAAAAGGTAAAAAAATCAGAGGCGGAAGCACAATTTCTCAGCAGACCGCTAAAAATGTATTTCTTTGGCAGGGTAGAAGCTGGATCAGGAAAGGACTGGAAGCAATTTATACTTTCATAATAGAAAAAGTCTGGAGTAAAGATATAATTCTTGAGCGTTATCTCAATTCTATAGAAATGGGACAAGGAGTTTTTGGAGTGGAAGCCGCAGCACAGTATTACTTCGGCAAATCCTCAAAAGATCTCAATACATCTGAAGCAGCGTGGATTGCAGCCGTTCTGCCCAATCCTAAAAAGTACGATCCCAAAAATCCGTCTGCGTATCTTAGAAAAAAACACAGCTGGATTATGAGACAAATGAGAAATGTGAGCCTGAAATAGTATCTTTGTACTAATGAAATTTTTTAGTTCAAATACGGGGAACTTTAAATCTGTTCTTAAAAAGTATTTTTCTTTTAAGAACGAAACTGCTTCTTTAGAACCTTTAGCCGATTTTTTGGAAGCAATAAAGAAGGCTGACTTTACGGATGTTCTCAATTTTTTTAAACAAAACCAACATTTTGCAGATAACTTCAACTACTATCTATACAGAGTTTTTTCTGAAAGACCTTTTAATCTTTCATTGACGGAGGCAAGTATTTTATCTGAAAATGCTTTTTTTCCCGAACTCAAAAAGAGAATTCTTAATAAAGTTTTACCTCCTGTAGAAAATGAAAATACGGTTTGGTATCTTATTGACAATGTAAGCTTCAGACCAAAGCAGGATTTGGAATATTTTCATAATCTGCCGGAAAATGAAGTCGATGAAATGATGCAGATTCTTGGAATTTCCGATTTTATTCAGAGTTCTAAGGTGAAAAATGAACTGATATTTTCTATGAACATTCTTTCCTGGAGGGTGACCGGGATGGCTCTTGAAGTGGAAGTGGTGAGAATGGCTCCCGAATACCGAAATTTTGATAATCCCTTTTTGGCACTGCAAAATGAGCTGGAATCATTACGGGAAGAGTTTGAAGAAGATTCTGCTATACAGCTTCATTCCAAAGACAGCAGATATAAACAGATTAAAATTTATCTGCAGCAATGTCAGGATTTTGTAGGAATTGCATTTAAAAATTCTTCGAAATACGGAATTTCCGGTAAAATAAATCAGTCTTTGCTTAAAATCCGCCAACAGACCAAACGGATTTCTGAGATTCTTAATTTACTAGTTATAGACAACGAAAGAGATATTATCGTAAAATCAAAACAGTTGATTTTTAATATTTTAAAATATAAATCTTCAAAAAATAATATTTCTGATCTTTTTAATGACAGTACCAGATTGCTTTCTCATCTGATTACCAATCATACTGCAGAAGCAGGAACGCATTACATTACTTCCAATAGGTATCAGTACGTTAAGATGTTTTATAAAGCAAGTGGCGGCGGAATTATCGTAGGTGCACTCTGTGTATTGAAAATGCTGTACGGCTTTATGCCCGGAAGCGACTTTTTTCATGCATTTTTGTACTCGCTCAATTATGCAATGGGATTTGTGATGATTTATCTTATGGGTTATACTTTGGCTACCAAACAGCCTGCAATGACAGCGGCAACAATGACAAAAGTATTGTCTGAACAGGAAAAATCAAACAGTAATTATACAGAATTTGCAGATCTGGTGTCTAAACTCTTCAGAAGTCAGTTTATAGCTTTTGTTGGAAATGTTTTGCTGGCTTTTCCGGTTGCTGTTGCGATTATTTACGGGCTGGATGTATTTTTCTCACAAAATCTTGCCGTTGAAAGATCAGATAAGCTTTTAAGAGATTTAGATCCTTTTAAATCGAAAGCAATTCTGCATGCTTGTATTGCTGGTTTTTATCTTTTCATTTCCGGCATTATTTCAGGAAATATTGGGAATAATTCGGTTTTCTTTCAGATTCCGCAAAGGATTGCTAAAAATCAGTCAGTTAAAAGGTTATTCGGAGACCGGTTTGCTCAGAGTTTATCAAGATATTATGCTAAGAACTGGCCCGGAATAATTTCTAATTTTTGGTTTGGGGTTTTTCTTGGAGCAACAGCGCCTATAGGGCTTTTTTTCGGGTTAGATCTGGATATCCGTCACATTACTTTTGCCGCAGGGAATTTTGCTTTAGGCTTGTACGGAAAAGATTTTACCATAGATTCTTACACATTCTGGATTTCTCTGATTACTGTTTTTCTTATAGGATTTTTCAATTTCCTGGTGAGTTTTAGCTTATCTATGTTTTTAGCGTTTCGTTCAAGAAAAATGAATCTTGGTGAGGTGCGGGAGATTTACCGCGCTATTTTCAAGTATTTTCTGAGACATCCGCTGAAGTTTTTCCTGCCCATCCGTTCTAATTTTGATTCTAAAGTGACGGCAATGGTCAGAAGCAAAAGTTCTATAAAACCAGAAGGTCAGTAAATTTGTCTTCACCAAATTGATCCTGAAATTTTTTCAGGTAAAAGCTTTTACGCATTTTAAAATCATTTTTCAGTAGAGGTGAGTTGATTCTGATCTGAATAATTTTATTGTCCAGATTTACACTCTCAATTTCCTGAAATAGAGATTCGTCCAAATAGTCTTCCAGATAATCTTTAATTTCAAAAGCAACCAGTTTATCTTCAAATCCATAAATTCTGGCAAAAGATTTCACCAGTTCTGAAGATTGAAATTCACGTTTTTTATTTCGTTTCATGATGAGATATGGGTTTCGGGATTCGCATATTCGAGGTTTAAATAGGTTTTGAGTTTAAGATTTGTTTTCATTCCAATTTTCTTTCACCCATTTTTTGTAATTGTTAATTTTTCCACCTAACAAATCATATTGATGTTTCAAAACTTCAAATTCCGTAGAAAACTCAGGATATAAAACCATAATTTTTTCTAAATGATTGATTGTTTCATCATTACTTGCATGACTGAATACAAGAAATCTGTAATATTCATTTTTATAAATTGAACGTCCGTAACCTTCAACAATATTAGTAACAACTGAATCAGCAGACCTTCTCAATTGACTTCCTAATTCGTATAATTCAAATTTAGGAAGAAGAAAAGATGCTTTATGAACCTTTGGAAATAAATCAAAAGCCATTTTATAAATATCTAAATTTCTATAACTCATTGTATTTGTGTTTTTATAAAATTAAAAAAGAAATTTCAAACTCGTATACAAAATACCTATCCCAAAACCCGTATCCCAATTTCAAAACCCCGGATTCAGAATCCCGCACCTCGAATCCCGCATCTAAATCACACCTCAAAAATTATACTTTCCTCATTAATTTTTTTTACCACACTTTCTGTACGTTCTCGGTGAGTATCTGTAATGAAGATCTGCCCGAAGTTTTCCTGATTTACGAGTTTTATCAACTGCGCAACACGGGTATCATCTAATTTGTCAAAAATATCATCTAACAGAAGAATAGGAGTTTTCGCGGTAAGTTCTTTTACCAGACTCATCTGTGCTAGTTTTAATGAAATTAAAAATGATTTCTGTTGTCCCTGTGAACCTATTTTTTTGATCAGAACCGAATCCATATCAAACAAAAGATCATCTTTATGAATACCTTTCGAAGTGTAGGTAAGCATTCTGTCGCGATCCAGACTTTCTTTCAGTAAATTTTCAAATGAATCTTCCAGTAAGTGAGATTCATAAACAACAGATACGCTTTCTTTTCCGCCTGATATTATTTCATAAAAACTCTGTACAATCGGATTGAGTTTTTCAACAAAACTTTTTCTCTTCTTATAAATCTGAGTTCCGGATTTGGTGATGGGATCGTCATAAATTTCTAAAGAATCTTTGTCCCATGTCCTGTTTTTGGCGAAATATTTTAGCAAAGCATTTCTCTGCTGAATGGTTTTCTGATATTGTATTAACCCAAAAAGATACTCAGAATCGGTTTGTGAAATCATGGCATCCAGAAATTTTCTTCTGCTTTCTCCCGAATCTGAGATGAGGTTTGAGTCATAAGGCGAAATCATTACACTCGGCAGATAGCCAATATGATCTGCTAAACGATCATACGTTTTATCATTTTTTTTGATGATTTTCTTGGCTTCTTTCGGTTGGGAAATTTTAATAATATCCTCAGAATCATCATTTTGAATTTCTGCGTTGATGGAGAAAAAATCTTCATCTTTTTTGATGTTATTAAGGTCTGTATTTCCCAAAAAACTTTTCCCTACAGAAAGATAATGCAGAGCATCCAGTATATTGGTTTTTCCCACACCGTTGTTTCCCACAAAACAGTTGATTTGCGGAGAAAGATCAAACGTTTTTTCTGAATGATTTTTGAAATTGTAAAGGGAGAGCTTTTTGATGATCATAATCCCAAAAGTTTTTTCAGTTTTTCAGGATTTTGACGATTATCCCAAAAGGAAATGATATAAATGACTGATTCTGATTGTCTGTAAACAAGACTGTAGTTTCCTAGATGTAAAATTCTAAATGGTTTTATACTACCAAGTTTACCCATCAAAGGATTTATTTTTAAAAGATCTAAATTTTTATATATTTCTGTATTGATTTTTTTTGAATAGCTATTGCTTTTATTTCGGTGATTCCAATATTCAAAAACCTTATTTCTTTGTGAGATTGCGATGTTTGACCAAATGATTATTATCTCATCCATTCTTCATCAAGTTTTCTAAGTTCTTCATCGGTAGTCACTCTTCTATATTTAATATCCTCTTCTCCGATCATAAGAAGTTCTTTCTGAGATTCAGAAAAAATATATTCATCTTCATCTTTTGCTTTTACAGATTCTAATAAATCGTTTACAGCTTTCAAAACACCTATGTTTTTAGTAGAAAAAATTTTTTCCATCAACTGGCTTCTCAATATTTCAATATTTTCCATCTCTCAAAATTTTAAGTAAAGATAAATAATCCAAAATAAAAACGGCAAACCGCAGCAGGTTTCAACTCCGAAAGAAAAATAAGCATCATCCCGTTTGCTTTCAGAAAAGTAAATTAGAATAAAAGTAATGATTGCAGTTAGAAATATACTTAGTCCGTATTGAAATTTCAGATAAAAAAGAGATAAAAGGACAGATATAAAAACCAAAAGGTAAGCGAGGTATTTGGTGTTTTGTACCCCAATGAGTTTAGGAAAAGTCTGAATAGTATCGTTTTCCATATCTCTGATGTCAAAAGGTAAAACCATAGCTGTAATAAAAAAGAAGCTGATAAGAAATACAGGAATATTAAATTCTGGCAGCGTAAGCCAGCAATTCACCAATCCCCAAACCAATCCGACATAAAATACTTTCAGTAAGGGGATTTTCCGAATGTATGTTTCAAGAAAAAAACTGTTGTAAAGCAAGCCTAAAATCACAATAATAAACCATTTTAGCAATCGTATTTCATTATGATTAAAAATAATTAAAACAGCTGATACGATTCCCGCAAAAATGTTAAGAACAAGAATTTTGTAAAAATGCTTTGTTTTTTGATATTTGGTGTAAAGATAGCCGCTGAAATAGGTGATAAATATTAAAAGTACCGAAGGAAAACGGAATGTATTTTGCTCCAGCATGAAAAAAACCGCAAAAAAAGTTCCCATTAAAGAGACGTATAATTGGCTATCTATAACGGTTTTTTTCAGTACTTTTAAGCAATTCATTTAGTAAAAATAACACTTATGCAAAGATATTCCAAGATTTCGTTCTTATTCCTGCTTTTACTTAATTTTTCGACGGTTTTTTCACAAAATTACTACGATCAGCAATGGAAAAAAGTACAGGTAAATTCATCCAAAGGAAATTTTAAATCTAGTTTGCCTCTTATTTTAGAAATACAAAACCAGGCTATGAAAGAAAATAATGCGCTGCAGTTGATCCGTTCTTTGAAAGCGGAATTCAGTATCGTCAATCAGACTTCTGATGATGAAAAAAACGATTCAGCTTCAAAGTTTTTTGCAAAGCTTCAGAATTCAGAAAAAAAACTGAAAGGTGAGGATCTTTTGGTTTATAAAGTTCTGTTATCGGGATTTATGTTAGATTATTATAATGAGCATTCATGGGAAATAAACGGAAGAACCAATATGAATTCTCAGGATGTTTCACAAATTGAAACGTGGAGCAAACTTGATTTTAAAAATTATTTAAATAAAAATTTTAAAGAGCTTGATCAGCAAAGCGAGGCGATGAAAAAAGTTTCTTTTGTGAAATATAAAGATGCTTTTTCAAATACAGATGATGTTTTTTATTTTCCTACGTTGAAGGATTGGTATTCTTTACGAAAAATTAGTTTTTTATACAATAACGAACTTTTTACCAAAAATGAATTGACGGAAAACAGAGCCGTAATCAATACAGTTTTTGACGAATTGATTGCTCAGAATTCAGGAAATTCTAAATTGTATTTCATGCATCAGAAATTGTCTGAAAACTGCGAGTTTACTCAATGCAAAGATAAACTGGAGCAACTTCAGGCAATTGTGAAATCTGATATTAACGGTGATTACAAAGTTCTTGTGATGGAAGAAATCATGAATGAATTAATCATTAAAAACAGACAAAAGGAAGCTTTAGAAATTGCCAATCTTGCAAAAACTCAATATCCGAAGTCTCTGTTTTTAGAAAATATTAAAAATAAAGAAAATCAGATTACCAATCCTTATTTGGGTTTGAAATATGAAGAGCAAACACAAAGTAACAGACCGATTCATCTGGTTGCAGAATATAAAAATGTTTCCGCTTTTTCGATTAATATTTACGAGGTGAAAGATGATTTGACATCGTTTTTACAATATGCAAAAAATTCTTACTCCAACAAATTTGATAAGATTAAAAAAAGCCTTGTTAAAAAAGAGGTTTACAAATTAAATGATCCTAAAGATTTTCAGAATCACAAAACATCTTTAGAAATAAAACCGCTTCCATCAGGAATTTATCTTGCCGAATATTCTGTTGTTGGAATCAGTGCCAAAGATGCCGAAGCAGAAAAAGATTTTTATTTTCTGGTTTCAGATAACAAAGTTATTTATCAGACTAAAACAGAAAGAGATCAATTATCAAATGAACTGAAATTGGTTAACAGTGAAAACGGAAAACCTGTTATCAATGAAAATCTTACATTTTATGAATTTGTTTCTAATAATACTTTAGCAAAAATAGAAGGTAAAACTAATGATAAAGGAATTTTTAAATTTCCCCAGTCAAAGAGTACAGATTATTACAGAACTTTCTTGATTCAACAGCCAAAAACGAACAACTTTCAGATGATGGAAGTCTACGGAAACAGAGGTTACAACAATAGTGAAAATAAACAAATCACACGCACTAAAGCCCAGATTTTCACAGACCGAGCAATTTACAGACCCGGACAAACTGTTTATTTTAAGGTAATCAATACCAGAATTGAAAAAGAAATTGAAGGAGTTGCTTTTGGATTAAAACAGAAAATTACTTTATACGATACAAATAATCAGGAAGTTTCTTCTCAAAATTTTACAACCAACGAATTTGGTTCCTATCACGGAAGTTTTATTTTGCCTAAAGGAAAATTAAATGGAAATTTCCGTTTTGTAACAGATGGCGGAACGGACGGATATAAATATTTTAGAGTTGAGGAATACAAACGTCCGAAATTTGAAGTGACTTTTGAGCCTGTAAAAGAAGAATATAAATACGGACAAACCATCGAGCTGAAAGGAAAAGCAATAATGTTTTCGGGAGTCGCCTTAAGCAACACCAATGTAAATTATGAGATCAAAAAACAAAATATAAGATGGAGATATTTTCCGTGGTATCCCAATGATAATGATAACGAGAACTCAATTTTAGGAGAAGTAAAAACCAACGAAAAAGGAGAGTTTACCATAAAATTAGATCTGAAAAAAGATGAAAAACTGGAAGGGATTCAGATTGACAATTATTCAATCAACGCCTCTGTAACCGATATTAATGGTGAAACACAATCTGCAGATACAAATCTGAAAGTTTCTTCAGTTTCACATTACATAAAAGCAGATCAGTTGAATAATGTATTTGCAGACGAAAACGTAAAACTGAAAGTAGAAACGAAAAATTATAACGAACAAAATTTAAAAAAATCTTATCAGGTTAAATTATCAAAGCTGGAAACTCCAGACAGGATTTTCAGAGATAATTTTAAATCGGAAGTTCAGAACTTACCACAACTTTCAAAAGAAGAATTCATCAGTAAGTTTCCGCATGATCGATTCGATAAAAATGATGAAGTTAAGAACTGGAAACCTTCAGTTGTTATTCTAAATGGAGCAAAACGAAATGAAGAATCTCTTGATTTAGGAAAACTGGAAGCAGGCAATTACCAGCTTGAGTTGTACAATATTGAAGGTAAAGACACAATCAAAACTTCTCAGAATTTTAGTGTTTGGGATAAAAAATCTCTGAAACCCAATCAGAAAACATTCTTAACTGTTTTAGAACCAAAAGATGAATTTTCAAGAGGTGAAAAAGCGAAAATCTATGCTTATACCGCAATTCCTGATGCATTGGTCAACGTTTTTGTTCAGGATGGTTCTGGCAAAACAGTTTTGGAAGTTCGTCAATTTCAAGGCGGAGTTTTAACATATGAAATTGATATTCCAAAAGAGAAAAATGTGAATAGTTTGAATATTCAGTTTCAGGTTGTTGCATTTAATGATGTTCAGACTCAAACTGTTAATTTAAACATAAAAAACTCCGAACAACCATTAAAGATAGAAACCACAACTTTCAGAGATAAAATTGAGCCTAATGCTAAAGAAAAATGGTCAGTAAAGATTTCAGGAAACGAAAAAGAAAAAATCAACGCAGAAGTTTTAGCCAATATGTATGATATGTCTTTGGATCAGTTTACTTTGAACAGTTTTAACTGGCAGAAATTATATACACCTTATGAATTTTTTAATTCTTATGATATAAGGGAAAATCTGGCTCAAAAATATTATCAGAAAAGAATGGAATATTCTAATGAAAAATATATTGATGTCCCCCAATTTAACTGGTTTGATCATTATGGTTTTTTAAATTCTATACAAGGAGAATTGGCTGGAGTTTTGGTTCAAGAAGGAGTAAAATCAGCAGAATATTCTGCGCCACCACCACCGCCAATTGCAGAATCAAAATCAAGTATGTTTAAAAGAGAAGCAATTGCAATTGCGGAAGATAAAGTTGAAGTTATTCAAAATGTTGTTCCTGAACCTGTAAAAGCTCCGAAAGTTGAGAATTTTCCTCCAGTTGAAGAAGCTTTGAAAAGTATTCAGGTTCGCCAAAATCTTAACGAAACCGCATTTTTCTACCCAGATTTAAAAACCGATTCCGAAGGAAATGTCAATTTTGAATTTACTTCTCCGGAAGCTTTGACAAAATGGAAACTGATGTTTTTAGCTCACACAAAAGACGCAAGAGCAGCAACATTGGAAAAAGAAGTGGTAACGCAAAAAGAATTTTCGGTAACACCAAATTATCCGAGATTTTTGAGAGAAGGCGATGAACTGAATCTGCAGTCAAAACTCTCTAATTTAACATCGAAAAAACTAAGCGGTTCTGCAAGTTTGCAGATTTTGGATGCTTTTACCAATGAAGATATTTCGCCTCAGTTTGGTTTACATTCAAACATTCAGAATTTTGATTTAGATGAAAACGGAAATTCGGCTTTAACCTGGAAAATAAAAGTTCCTAAGAATGTTTCTTCCATTATTTTGAAAGTCGTAGCAAAAGCCGGACAATATTCTGATGGCGAACAAAAAGCTGTTGCCGTTCTTCCCAACAGAATGTTGGTGACCGAAGCTGTTCCTGTTTTTGTGAAAGAAGGTGAAACGAAGACGTTTGTTTTAGATAATCTTAAAAATGCCAATTCTACAACAATTTCTAGTGTTTCAAATACGCTGGAACTGACAACCAATCCGATTTGGGAAATTATGTTTGCGCTTCCAAGCCTTAAAAACGATCAGAATAATTCTGCCGATGTTATCTTTAATAAATGGTTTGCTGATGTTCTGGCTTCAGAAATTTTTAAAGCCAATCCGAAATTGAAAACTGTTTTTGAAGAATATCAGAATAAAGGATTACTAACTTCAAATCTTGAAAAAAATCAGGAGTTGAAACAGCTTTTACTGGAAGAAACTCCGTGGGTTTTGGAAAGTAAAAATGAGACAGAACAAATGGAAAAATTAGCCTTGTTGTTTGATGCCAATACAATGAAAAATTCAATGAATCAGGATTGGGAAGATTTCAAAAAACTCCAGAATCCGGATGGTGGTTTTTCTTGGTACTCCGGTTACCCGAGTTCATATTCTACTTCGTTGTATATTCTTAAAAATTTAGGGAAAATCAATTCTTGGTTGAAAGATAATGTGAAGGATTATCAAAGTTCAGAACAGAAAGAATTGGTTGCCAATTTGGTGAAATATGTTGATAATGAAATTGATAAATATTATGATGTAAAAAAAGAAAACGTCTGGACAAACTGGAGTTTAGATTATCTAGATACAAGAAACTACTGGGAAAAACAATATCCTTTGAAAGGAAAAGGAGCTACCTTAAAAACATTGGTGGAACAGAAATCAAAAACTGCAAAAATAACCGATTTTACCTTCTTCGGATTGCATCGTGCAGCGTTATTGATGAATGATTATGGTTTAAATGATGTATCGAATAAATTATTAAATTATTTAAAAGAAACTTCTGTAGATTCAAAAACTCAGGGTGTTTACTGGAAGCAGAATCTGGATGATTGGGGTTGGTTCAGCTCAAAAGTAGTGAATCATGCAGGAGCTTTGGAAGCTTTCAATAAACTGAAACCAAACGATCAGGAATTTATTGAAGATATGAAAATCTGGTTGATTACGCAGAAAGAAGTCAATTCATGGGGAAGCTCAAGAGGAACTTCGGAAGTCATTTTTACAATTTTAAATTCAGGAAAATCGTGGACGACATCAGAAAGCGACAAAGCAACCATCATTTGGGGCGGAAAAGAACTGAAGCCGGAAACTCAGGCAACAGGTTATGTAAAATCTGCTGTAAAAACAGATGTTTTAGATAAAAATTTAGCGACTGTTACCGTAACAAAACCGGGTGCAGGAATTGTTCAGGGAGGTTTATTCTGGCAATATTATGAGGATTTGGATAAAATAAGATCTTCAGAAAATTACATTTCAGTTATTAAAGAATTATATAAAAAAATAAAAACTGTAAATGGTGAAGAACTGCAGAAAATATCTTCCGAAACACCATTGAAAGTGGGTGATAAAGTGACGGTAAGAATGATTCTGAATACCGACAGACCAATGGAATTTATTCATATCAAAGATATGAGAGCTGCAGGATTTGAACCTCTGGATGTTATTTCAGGTTATCAGTGGAAAAACAATCTGGGATATTACCAGTCTACAAAAGATGCATCTACCAATTTTTATATTCAATATATGCCGAAAGGAAAATATGTTTTTGAGTACGATTATGTGGCGAATGCTTCAGGAAAATTCTCTAACGGCATTACTACGATCCAAAACTATTATGCTCCGCAGATGAATAGTCATACAAAAGGAACAAATATTGAAATTGCGGAATAGTTTTTCCAGAATGAAAAAGCCGGCTCATGAATTCATGAACCGGCTTTTTTTATGATCTCTTTTATTCAATTACGACAGATTGGGTATAATTGGCAAAGGCCTCTTCAAGACTTGAAAATTTACCTTTAAATTCTTCAATATTAGAATCCTGAATGATATTTCCTTTATGAATAAGGATCACTCTTGTACAAAGTGCTTCAACTTCCTGCATAATGTGTGTTGAAAGCAAAACCGTCTTTTCTTTTCCAATTTCTTTTACTACATTTCGTATTTCAAGAATTTGGTTAGGATCCAGTCCGTTTGTTGGTTCATCCAGGATCAGCAAATCAGGCTGATGAATGATGGCCTGTGCCAAACCTACTCTCTGCTTGTAGCCTTTAGAAAGCTGACTTATTTTTTTGAATTTTTCAGGCGTAATTCCTACAAGGTCAATAACTTCATCTATTCTGGAATGGGGAATTTTATGAATATCAGCAACAAACTGCAGATATTCTTTTACATACATTTCCAGATAAAGCGGATTGTTTTCGGGAAGAAAACCTATACTTTTTTTAGATTCAATTTCATTGTCGGAGATGTTTTTTCCGTTAAAAATAATTTCACCTTCATCAATTTTCAATGCGCCAACAATAGATTTCATCAGGGTAGATTTACCTGCTCCGTTGGGACCCAGAAGACCAATGATTTCATTTTTGTCAATAGAAATATTAATATTGTTAAGAGCGGTCTGCTCACCAAATTTCTTTGTTAGATTGATAACCTGAAGTGACATATTGTAAAAATATTTTAGCAAAAATATAAATAAAAAAACTCATTCCGGCAGAATGAGCTTATTATACTGGGAACAAAAACTTTTATTTTCTTGTTTTTTTTGTTTTTACAGGGGTTTTTGCAGGCTGAGACTGCTCAGAAGCTGTATTCTGAACCGTATTATTAGGAGTACTGGTTACCGGATTTACAGCAGGTTGCTTTACAACAGCTTTTTTGTACATGTTTTCCTTTGAAGTACCGATACCGAAAATTTTATCTACTTGCTTTTTATTCAGAAACTGAGATTTGCCTACATACTTTTTATTCTTGTTAATATACTGTATAAACTGCATGGTGGGCTGTCCGTAATTTTTTTCAAAGTGCAGTTCGATAATATCATTAGGAAGTTCCAGAGTTATATTTCCGGTTGGCTCATCAATAAAACCATCGCTGATCATTTTATAGAGATCGCTCACATCGCCATTCACATCATTAAATGAAAAAGACCTGAAAGTATTAAGATTGCTGGTATTAATATCCTGATAATTGAATGTAAATCTATTTTCTTTTTTATAAAGACCTACAGAATTTTCTTTGCCAATCTCTACTAAAGTTTCATTTTTAAGTACTTTTATTTGAGAAAAAGCCAGAAACCCTATACAAAAAGTGAAAAGTAAAATTATTTTTTTCATGTGGTTTTAAATTTAATCGTTTGGTATATAATTGCCAATGTACATATAAAAACAGCAATCTACCAATTTTCTTGTTGCAAAAATAGTCTTTTTTTTAATTTAAATTTAAAACGAACCTTGACGCTAAAGTTAATTTTCAGTAAAAAAGTTGCAATAATATCTTAAATAAAGTGTGTAATTTAAATTTTCTTTAAATACAGTAAGTAATTTTTGTTTTTCTTCAAAATTGCATCTAAATACGCAACATCGTTTTATTGATGATCACCGGCTTTTATCATCTGTAGTGAAGATTTTATTTTTTTGTTTTGACTATTGCTGAAACCAAGCATATAGACAGTGATCTTAAAGTCTTTTTTTCTGCTTGTATTAATTCTTAAGGTAAGTTTTGTTATTCCGTAGTAAGAAGATACTTTGTAATTGCAGATACTTGATTGAGGCAGTTCGATATAAGGATGATAAAACTTCTTAAATGTAAACGGATGATATTTTCTTATCGTTAAACAACTTCCGGATACTTCATAGGTGACACTCTGAATACGCCATATTAAAAACATCATTGCTGCACAAAATGCCGCAATAATAATATACGAGGTTGATTCGCAAGAAATGAATACAACTGCTAATGAAAGCAAAAAAGTGAATAAAATCACAGCGCATACTAAACAACGGGTAAATCCGTAATTGGTAATTTTCATATTCAAGATCAGTTTTTTGGTTTAATTAAATAAATCAAATAATGAATTTAGGTTGAAATTATAAATTCACTTTAAGTTATTAGATGTACAAATTTAACTATTTGTTAACAATTTTGTTAATATGCGACTGTGAATTAATTATACGGTAGTAAAAATTTAAAAAATTTTACGTGATTATATTTTAAGTTATTGTTTATTAGGTGTTTGTTTTTTTTTATTTGTGTCTATAAATTTGTCATAAAATGTTTTTTGAAGCTTTATTATGATAGAAAAACTCCAAAATTCAATTTTTTGGAGTTTTAAAATTTATCCAAACACTTTCTTGGTATAAACTTTAAAATAACAAATTTTGAATCTTTTCTCTATTCCTTGTCATAGAAAGATTTCTGCTTCTGTTTTTGCGCCAATTCTTTTAAAGATGTTATAAACAAATATGCTGTCTCAGTTAGATCTCATTTTTGATAATGATCTAATTATTTGATAAATTTCGTGGGAATGGTTATTGGTTGGGAATATGGTATCAATGGGAAACGGCTTTGTGAAGGCGGAGCTTTGATTACCAAATGGTTATATAAAAACTACCCTGAGAAAAAACCATTTTCATTTTTCAAAAATGACAAAAAGTTCAACGAAAGGGAACTTCAACCCTGCTTTTGCAAAACCGATGCTATCTGCAGGCATATTTTTTATACTTTCGTAACAATTATGAAAATAAAAAATGTTTTTTGCGGATAAAAATGCGAAAATCTTTTAATTTATATCTTTACCACTGCTTTTGCAAACCGATGTTATGTGTAGTATTTTAATTCGGATTGAACTTAATATTAAAATTCTTTAAATAATCCTCTATTGGTTCCAATTCCATTTCTTTTCTTCTTTCGTTCACAGTTTTAGGATTTTCTAATTCATACAATTTACCATTTTTTATTTGTGAACCATATATTTGAGGCTTTCCTTCGTCCATTAACATCCTATCTTTCATCAATGTGTATTGTTGTTTAGATAAGTCTCCATTTTCAACCGCTTTCTCTATTTGTGGAAAATACTTTTTTCTGATTTCTTTAGTACTATGTTGCAGCCCCAGCCAGATTGCATCCATTTGTTTTTGACCTACCTGCTTTAATGTTGGCATACCACACTTTTCAATAATACTAATCACTAATTCTTGATTCCTATGATCTTCTTTAGCGTATTTGATGAAGTCATTTGATTTTCTTATACGTTGGTCACTTTCTAAAACTTCGCTCAAAATTTGAACTTTTTTGCTGCAATCGACTTCAATAATATCTACTGAACCTACATACACAAACTTATCCTTATTCATGTAAAGGAATATTGATATTATTAAAACAAGTGCGGTTAATATGTTAAATAAGATTTTTTTCATTAAATTTAAATTCTGAGTTTTTGTTTAGTTTTTATTATTGCTATGATTTTCAGTGTTTTATGTGGTTTTTTGGATGTGCTTGCAGGTAGCATCCAAATTTACGCATAGCGTCAATTTAATTTATATGACATTCGTCAATACAATCTGTGTCTTTTATTTTATTATAATTATTGTATATTGATTGTTAATGTTTTATGAAATGTTTTGAAGAAAATTTTTTGAATTAACGAATGTTGTAAGTTTTTGGTTATAATATACAGTGATGAATTATTCTCAAATTTTACCATAAGAAAATTCAAAGTCCCCTTGATTTTAAGCAAGGGGAACTTTAAATTTGTTTATCCAAATGCTCTCTTCAGGAGGCTCTCTACCTTCGGTTCGCTGCCTCTGAAATTCTTGTACAATTCCATCGGATCTTTGGTACCGCCAGAAGAAAGTAGAACTTTATATTTTGCAGCAATTTCCGGATTGAAAATTCCGTTTTCCTTAAAATATTGAAATGCATCTGCATCCAAAACTTCTGCCCATTTATAAGAGTAGTACCCTGCAGAATATCCACCCTGAAAAATATGTGAAAAACTTGGGCTCATTGCGGTTTCAGGATTTGCAGGATACAATTGGGTGGCTTTTGTATATTCATCCTCAAATTCTTTTACACTTTTATTCTCCAGCTCTTCAACTTTGGTGTGGTAATTCATGTCCAGCAATCCGAAGCCAAGCTGTCTTAATGTCTGATAACCTTCCATAAAGTTTTTCGACTGTGCGATTTTCTCAATTTTTTCGTCCGGCAAAACTTCTCCTGTTTTATAATGTTTTGCGAAGGCTTTTAAGAATTCAGGTTCGTAGCAGAAATTTTCTAAAAACTGCGAAGGCAGTTCCACAAAATCCCATTTTACAGAAGTTCCTGAGAGGGTAGGGTATTGTGTATCTGCCAACATTCCGTGAAGGGCGTGACCAAATTCATGAAATAAAGTTGTTACCTCCTGAAACGTCAATAAGCTTGGAGTGTCTTTTGTAGGTTTGCTGAAATTACAAACAATGGAAATATGAGGACGGGAATTTTCGCTGTCTTTCTGATACTGATTTTTGTAGCTCGTCATCCAGGCTCCGGCTCTTTTGCCTTTTCTCGGGAAATAATCTACATAAAGTAAAGCTTTGTAGATGGTTGATGATTGTTGGCTGTCAGTCTGAGCGGAGTCGAAGACTTCTTTCACTTCATACACCTTTACCTCTTCATGATATTTCGGGATGTCGTTTCTTTCTTCAAAAGTTAATCCGAAAAGTTGTTTTGACAATCCAAAAACAGCATCCTGAACCTGATCTAAAGGAAAGTAAGGTTTTAATTCCTCATCATTAAGATCATATTTTGCTTTACGCAGTTTTTCAGCATAAAAAGCGTGATCATAACCTTGCATTTCTTCAATTCCGTCTGCTTTTGCCAGAGATTTTAATTCTTCAATTTCTTTATCAGCATAAGGTTTTGCTTTGGTTAAAAGTTCGTTCAGAAAATCAATAACTTTTGTCGGAGATTTTGCCATTCTTTCTTCCAGAACATACTCTGCGTAGTTTTTGTAACCTAATAATTCAGCTTTTTGCTGCTTTAGATTCAGCAATTCTTTAATTAGATTCTGATTGTCAAATTCACCGCCGTCAAAAGATTTTTTTCCGTTTGCCAAAGCAATTTCCTTTCTCAGCTCACGGTTTTCAGCGTAGGTCATAAACGGAATATAACTTGGATATTGTAATGTTACAACCCAACCTTCCAGATTTCTTTCTTTGGCTTCTTCGGCATATTGTTCCAGAATGGCTTCCGGAATTCCTGCAAGATCTTCTTTGTTCGTAATATGTTTAAAATAGTTGTTGGTAGAAGCCAGAACATTCTGCCCGAACTGAAGTGATTTTAAAGACAAATCCATATTAATTTTCTTTAATTTTTCTTTGTCTTCTTCATTCAGTAAAGCACCGCTTCTTACAAAACCTTTATACGTTTCGTTCAAAAGCATTTGCTGTTCTCCGTTGAGGTTGTATTTTTCTCTTTCGTCGTATACTTTTTTGATTTTATTGAAAAGCGCTTCGTTTTGAGAAATTTTTGAAGAATACTCTGTTAAGATCGGGGAAATTTCCTGTGCGATCTGCTGTATCTCGTCGCTTGTTTCTGCCGAATTTAAATTGAAAAATATATTGGAAACCACATCCAGTTGTTCTCCTGAGTAAGCCAAAGCTTCGATTACATTTTCGAAAGTTGGTTCTTCCGGATTATTGATGATAGCATTGATTTCTTCTTCCGATTTCTGAATCAATTCCTTAAAAGCAGGAAGATATTTTTCGTTTTTAATCTGGTCAAATGGTGCTGATTGATATGGTGTGGTAAATTTTTCAGTTAAAATATTCATATGCTGAGTTTTATTTAATGTAAATGTAAAAATTCTGATGAATCGACAGCGATATTGTTCAAAAATAATACCCTAAAGATAAAATGTGACAAAAATGCTTTATCTTTAAAATCTTGTCATAAGCGAAGTGGAAATATGGCTGGAATGGCTAATTTTGAACAGATAAATGATAATGATTTAAAAATAAACTAAATTTCTATAACCATGAAAACAATTTTAAAGGTTTTTGGCATAATTGCTCTTTCAATCATTGTTTATGTCGTAATTGCTTTATTGGCTTTCGGCAATAACTATCATTATGAAAAATCTATGGTGATAAATGCACCCAAAGAAAAAGTGTGGCAGCAAGTCAGTTCTATGAAGGCTTTCAATCAGTGGAATCCGTGGATGAAGCTGGATCCGAATATGAAAATAGTATATTCGGGAAGTGAAGGTCAGGTTGGTGATAAATATTGTTGGGACAGCAAAAATGATGATGCAGGAGCAGGATGTCAGGAAATCAGAGACTTGATTGAAAATCAAAAGCAGAAAACAGAAATGATTTTCCAAAGACCCTTTGCGGGACAGGCAACATCAGAAATCATTCTGTCATCCGAAGGTAACGGAACCAAGGTAACTTGGACGATGGATACAGAACAGGAAATCTGGATGAAAATCATACGACCAATGATGGATTACCAAATGGGGAAATCTTACGAAGAAGGTTTGAATAACCTCAAAACCTTAGTCGAAAAATAAGATTAACATATTATTTCAAAGAACTGTTTTCAAATTCTAAAAGCAGTTTGTGTTTTCATTTAAATTAAAATATTATCTTTATGTAAAGATTACGATACATGGAGAAGACGGCATATGAAAAAAATAACATAAGAAATTATGTAAAAAATGTGATTGCTGAAAAGATTGAGAAACTAAAAAACTTTATAGAATTTACATTAGAAGCAAGTCGCGACATCAAAAAAACTCCGAAATATGACAGCATGAGAGAGGAAATGCAGGAAGAAATTTATCAGATGCAGCGTCAGTTGGGAGCTTTAAATGATTTAAAAAGAAATATGGCTAAGGTTCTGAACAATTCTACTGAAAGAGTTCAGCTGGGGTCTTTAGTGATTACCAATAAAGCAAGATTTTATATTTCTGTTTCTTTGGGGGAATTTTTCTTTGAGGGAGACCGTTTCTATGCGATTTCCTCCGAAAGTCCAATGGCAAAGAAAATGATGGGAATGAAATCCGGTGACGAATTTACATTGAATAAAATCCATCAGAAGATTGTTGAGGTTTTGTAGAGTGAAAAAGTAAGATGTGAAAGTAAGTTTTTAATAAACATCCGTATATAGTTTTCGTAATCTGGCTTTTTCGCTATTTTTGTTAGATGAATAAAGCAGAAGTTTTAAAACAAATCATAGAGCAAAGAAGAAGTATATTTCCGAAAGATTATTCAGATACGGCAATTTCGCAGGAAATTCTTAATGAGATTTTGCATTCCGCCACTCTGGCTCCGAATCATAAGCGTACCAAACCTTGGCGTTTCAAAATATTCCGTGGAGAAGAAAAAGCAAAACTGGCTTTGGAAATGCAGTCGATTTATAAGGTAACGCAGCCCGAACAACTTTTTTTAGAAAAAAAATACAATGATATTGGTTTTAAAATCAATAAAGCAGATGCTGTTTTTTCCATCGTTGTCAATTTCAGCGGAATAGTTCCGGAATGGGAAGAAATTGCCGCAGTTTCCATGGCGGTTCAGAATATGTATCTTACCTGTACAGCAAACAATATCGGCTGCTATTGGAGTTCTCCAAAGCTTGTTGACCACTTAAAAGAATCCTTAACAATTCAGGAGAATCAGAAATGTCTTGGGCTTTTTTATATGGGGAATTTAGATTAATCTATTCAGGCAATATTATTTTGCAAAAAATTACCTTTAAAATATTAAATTTGCCAATCAAAAGCGAATAGCCATTTGCTATGCGCCAAAAGCTATATACAATGACTTCACAAGAAATAAGACAGCAATTTTTAGACTTTTTTGAAAGCAAAGGACATTTGATTGTTCCATCTGCGCCCATCGTTTTGAAAGATGATCCGACACTGATGTTTTCCAATTCGGGGATGACGCAGTTCAAAGATTATTTTTTAGGATATAAAGAGCCAAAAGCCTCAAGAATTGCCGATACGCAGAAATGTCTCAGAGTTTCCGGAAAGCATAATGATCTGGATGATGTAGGTCGTGATACTTATCACCACACGATGTTTGAGATGCTGGGAAACTGGTCATTTGGTGATTATTTTAAAAAAGAAGCAATTGACTGGGCTTGGGAATTGCTGACGGAAGTCTATAAAATCCCAAAAGAAAATCTTTACGTGACCATCTTTGAAGGTGATGAAAAAGAGAATCTTGAACGTGATAACGAAGCCTATAATTACTGGAAAGCACACATTTCTGAAGACAGAATCATCAACGGAAATAAAAAAGATAATTTCTGGGAAATGGGAGCGAGCGGACCTTGCGGACCTTGCTCTGAGATTCACGTTGATCTGAGAAGTGAAGAAGAAAAAGCGAAAGTTTCAGGACTGGAGTTGGTAAATGATGATCATCCTCAGGTTGTAGAAATCTGGAATCTGGTTTTTATGCAGTTCAACAGAAAAGCAGACGGTTCGCTGGAGAATCTTCCTGCCAAACACATCGACACCGGAATGGGATTTGAGCGTCTTTGTATGGCGTTGCAGCAGAAAGAATCCAATTACGATACGGATGTTTTCACGCCTTTGATTGCTAAAGTTGAAGAACTTTCAGGTAAAAAATATACCGGAATTTTAACTGATGAGAA
Organism: Chryseobacterium sp. L12; assembly: GCF_056133985.1. Lineage (NCBI taxonomy): Bacteria > Pseudomonadati > Bacteroidota > Flavobacteriia > Flavobacteriales > Weeksellaceae > Chryseobacterium > Chryseobacterium sp. L12. The sequence continues at coordinate 398,687 of NZ_JBVYOF010000001.1, forward strand.
AGACATCGCCATTCGTGTGGTGGTAGATCACATCAGAGCAGTTTCTTTTGCGATTGCAGACGGACAGCTGCCTTCCAATGGAGGAGCAGGTTATGTGATCAGAAGAATTTTGCGAAGAGGAATTTCGTACGCTTATCGTTTTTTAGACCGGAAAGAGCCGTTCCTTTATCAATTGGTGGCTGTTCTTCAGGAGCAAATGGGGAAATTTTTCCCGGAATTGGAAAAGCAGGGAACTTTGGTTACGGAAGTGATTAAAAGTGAAGAAGAATCTTTTTTAAGAACCATTGAAACAGGTTTAATCAGAGTAGAGAAACTGATTCAGCAGACGATTGCTGATGGTAAAAAAGTATTGCCAACCGAAGAAGTTTTTGAATTATATGATACGTACGGTTTCCCGGATGATTTAACGAGAATTATTGCTGAGGAAAAAGGATTAACGATTGATGAAGCAGGATTTGAGCAGGCTTTGAACGAACAAAAACAGCGTTCAAAAGCAGATTCAGCTCAGAAAGTGTACGATTGGGTAACTTTGGAAGAAAAACCGGAAAACTTTGTGGGTTATGACAAAACGGAGTCTGAAACCTACATTACAAGATACAGAAAAGTAGAAAATAAAGACGGAGAATTTTATCAGGTCGTGTTGAGCGAGTCGCCTTTTTATCCTGAAGGTGGTGGACAAGTCGGAGATAAAGGCGTTCTTGAAAATGCCGTTGAAAGCTTTGAGGTTTTGGAAACCAAAAAGGAAAACGGATTGATTATCTCTTTAATCAACGGGCTTCCAAAAGATGCAGGTGCAATTTTTTATGCTAAAGTCAATGCTTCAGAGAGAAAAAATTCTCAGGCAAACCATTCAGTGACGCATTTATTGCACGAAGCTTTAAGAGAAGTTTTGGGAACCCATGTGGAGCAGAAAGGTTCATTTGTGGGTCCGGATTATCTTCGTTTCGATTTTTCACATTTCAGCAAAATGACGGAGGAAGAATTGAAGCTGGTTGAAGATAAAGTGAATGCGAAAATCAAGGAAAGTATTGCGTTGCAGGAATTCAGGAATATTCCGATTCAGGAAGCTTTGGACAGAGGGGCAATGGCTTTGTTTGGCGAAAAATACGGCGACAATGTAAGAATGATTCAGTTCGGAACTTCAATGGAATTGTGTGGCGGAACGCACGTAAAAAATACCAGCGAAATCGGTCATTTCAAAATTGTATCCGAAAGCTCTGCAGCAGCCGGAATCCGAAGAATTGAAGCGATTTCAGGAGATAAATCCGCTGAATATTTCAAAAACTTAGAAAAACAGATCACCGAACTTTCTCAGTTATTAAAATCTAAGGATATTGTTAAATCTATCGAGAAATTGATCGAAGAAAACACTTCACTGAAATCTGAAGTAGAAGCGTTCAAAAAAGAGAAAGCAAAAGGTGAAATCGGCGACTGGAAAAATGCTTACGAACAAAAAGGCGATAAGCAGCTTTTGGTTAAGAAAACGTCGCTGGATGCCGCTTCGGTAAAAGATATTGTCTTCCAGCTGAAAAGAGAGATCCCGACTTCGGTTACCGTGATTCTTTCTGATGCAGACGGAAAACCGATGATTACGGTGGGCGTTTCCGATGATTTGGCTGCGAATTACCAAGCCGGAACGATTGTAAAAGATCTGGCAAAAGAAATCCAGGGCGGTGGCGGCGGAAATCCGGGCTTCGCAACGGCAGGCGGAAAAAATCTTGACGGTCTGGAAAATGCGTATCAAAAAGCGTTGACTTTGTAGGTGTAGGAGAGATTTACAAGAAATTTATATACATAATCCCTTTCAGTTTTGGAAGGGATTTTTTGTTTATAAATTTTAGTGATTGTCTGTTTATTAGCCTAAGACTTGGATAGACTTAGCCTGACATCGTTAAAAATTAAACTCTGGGTATTAGAGTTGTCACACTGAGCTTGTCGAGATGGTGGAAATCGAAGCACAAATGTTCAGTTTTGCATAAAAGTTCAATCGAAGAACTGAACTTGAATGTAGCGCTGGACCCGCCATTTTGCCAAACTGCTGTTGTGTGACTGCCTTTATTTATTCGGTTAATATTTTCCATAATCCTAAAATAAAAATTATAATAAAAAAAGCTAAAACACGACTACTTGAACTTTTTTCACCTTCATTGAAATTGTCCTCATTGAATACGATGTCTGATTTATTGTTTTTTAAGTAATAGATCGGAATAACTTCATTTTCTTTATTTAATTTATTCTCGTTGCTTTCGTGAATTCTAATTTTTATTTTTGCGTTTTGCTGAAGTGTCTGTGTCACTTCAGTCCATCTTCCATAAATTCCACCAACATAAATCCCAAATCGATTAGAATACTCTTTAACATTAAAGTAGAGTTTTATTGGATTTCTATTTCCTCCACTTTTCCATTCTTTATCAACAGTAACACTTAATTCGACTAGTTCATTTTTCTCAATTTCAAATGGTGTATGTGTTATATAAAACAACCAACCGAAAAATGTAAAGAAACAAATTAGTTTAAACCACCTCTGTTCATAGAACTCTAATTTAATTTTCTTTTTATTATCCAAGTTTGTCATTTTAGCTTTTTCAAGGTATCGCATAACGGTTCTTTTATTATATAAGTATCTGATTTGTAGTTACTTACCTTTATTTTAGTGCTAAACTTCATTAGAAACCTGAATGTTCAACTTAGCACTGAACCCTCCATTTTGCCAAACGCCTGTTAGGTGCAGTTTATTTAAATATAGCGGATTCAAAATCATTTTCAGATATCATTTTATTATTCTCAATCATATAATTTACCAACTCCGAAAGTAATTTAAACGAACCTACCAAAGCATTTTCGATTTCAACTTCTTTAATGTTACTTCCATGAACTACTTTTGAGCGAAGATTATATAGTTTTTTAATTTCTTTAAATTTCTCAATTCTTTTCTCTCCTCTGTCGTGAAGTAATGAAGATATACTTAATGAAAGACGATAAGTAATTTCAGAAGAGACATCAACAATGCTTTCAATTGCTGCCCAAATTATTGCAATAGCACTTTTTAAATCAACGCAATATCGCCAAGAGTTTAAAACTTCCAATGAATATCTAAACTTTTCATGTTTAAAAGCTAAAATATTTGCTATTTCAAAATGTTTATTAAGCCATTTAATATCGTTGTCTTCAATTTTAAGTTCACTTAAGCTACTTATTTTTAACATTTTTATATGATAATCGCAAAGATTTGCTTTAACATCATTTATGTCTTTAAGATTATTCCATGATTGATTTAATAATGCAATTGAATTTATAGTTGTTTTGTTTCTTAAAACTAATAACGTATTTAACAACCAAGCACGGTTTAAAATGTCATAACCAAAAGTAGAATCATTTTCAGAACTAATAATTTCAAAGTTGTTTTCAAGATAACAAAAAGGTTCTATTAATGACCATTGTTGAAAACCCTTTGCTCCTAAACCAGCTAATTCGAAAACTGATAATTTATTTATTTTTCTTAGCTTTAAATATGGTAAAATTTCAACTTCATCTTTTTCAAAATAAATTCCATTTCCTAAAATAAACCATGTTTCTTTAATTGTCATTTGAAATTGAGTGTTGTTTTAAATTGCACCTAACATTTAGATTCACGCAATTCGTCAATCCAAACAATAGCTATGTTAAAAATAAATAAATATTTAATTTAAAACTAATCAAAAGTCTAAAGTTTCAACATTTTTAGCATAAAGTTATTCACTAATAATTTTGCAACAGGAGAAAACCTTAAAATCTCTTAAATAAAATTTAATTTATCAATTATTCGGGAATTGAATAAAGTGAAAATCAGCAGTATTCGATTGATAGCCAATAGATTTAATTTTTAACAAAAGTTTATATTTTCTGCTGTAGTATTGTAACTTTCTTATCAATAGTTTTGTCTTATTAATAAAAACTATATGACAAAACTTTTATCTCCATTATTTTTACTGTTGGGTATTGTGATCTTTGGTCAGAGTCAGATTAAAGTAATCAGCAAAAACAGTAAAAAGCCGGTAGAAAATGCAGCGATTTATTGTGAGGATGAGCTTTTGGGCAAAACCAACTACGAAGGCGTGCTGAATTTTAAAACCAAATGTAAAAAGGTTGAAATTTTAGCCAACAATTTTGAAGATGAAACAGCAGATGTAAAGAAAGCCATGGAAGTGATGCTCAAACCATCGTCCGAAAAAATGAGCAACATCGACAAAATCATTATTGCTGACAAAAGCGATCCTAAAGCGCTGAAAATTCTGGACGAATTCAATAAAAGAGAAAAAGAAAATTCTCCCAAATCATTAGATTCTTATCAGTTTAAATCGTACACCAAATTTTCTATTGATGTAGACAAAGATTCTGTAGATATTTTCAAGAATTTCATTGTCAGCCGGAAAGATTCTCTTTCAAAAGTTGAAAAGAAGCAGGAATTTAAAAAGAAAAGTGAAGAAAAAGATTCTTTAATTGGTGAAGATTTTCTGAATGCGGCAAAAGACAGCCAGATGTTTTTGTGGGAAAAAGCGACAGAATACAAATATTCTCAAAAGTTTGGTGATAAAACGAATATCATAGACAACAGAATGTCAGGTTTTAAAAATCCAATCTATGAAGCTTTGGCAATCAATATTTCTAACCTCAACAGAACGCCGAGGCAGCTGAGACCCGAAAACAGAAAGCTGTTTAATTTTTATGTTACAGACACGATCCAGATTGACGGACGAGATACTTTCGTGATCAAGTTCAAAGAAATTACCGACAAAAAAAGGCAGAACCCGAGAAAATTTAACGGGAAAATTTATATTGACAGTCAGACTTTTGCGCTCAAAAAATTTGAAAGCATCAGTAAGAAAATCAATGAAGGAAACATAGTCTCGGTATGGAAACCAATTAACAACAAATGGTTTCTTGCCTATGAAGATATGAAAGTAAAAATGGGTGACCAGACTTTTAATATTTCCAAAAAAGACAGCGTAAAAACCGATACTTTAAAGAAAGGTCAGTATCTGAGCGATAGGAAAAAATACCATCAAAAGACATTCGGAAATTATCTTTATGTAAAAAACAGGTTTTTTGATTACGAAATCAATCCCGAGCAAAAAGCTTCCGAATTTAAAGGTTATTCGCTGGAAATGAGAAATTCTGACGGCAGTCTTTTGCAGCAATACAGAACCGACAGTCTTACGGCAAGAGAATCCGCAACCTACACCAATATTGATAATTTTGTAGAAAAGCATGAGTTTGAGAAAAAATTAGGATTTTTAACTCAGCTGGTGCGTGGAAACATCCGCTATAAAATGATTGATTTTGATCTCACTAAACTTATTAGTTATGATAAATACCAAGGTCTGCGTTTAGGAGCAGGAGTAAAACTGAATGAAAAATTCAGCAAAACCTTTTCTCCGGACGGATATTTCGGATACGGTTTTAAAGATCACCGCTGGAAATACGGTTTGGGACTTGATGTAAAACTGTCTTCCAAAAGAACTTCAGTTTTCAGAGTAGATTATGTGGATGATGTTTTTGCAGCAGGCAGATTCAGCAATACGATGTGGGATATGATGATGAAACTTTCGGATATCAATCTGGATCTTCACAACGCCAATTTTTACAGAAATCAAAAATGGGGAGCATCTTATCTGTATGATATTTCCAATTCACTCACGATGAGAGTTGCTGTGAATAAAGAAAAACAGAAAGTGTTGTTTGATTATCAGTATAGAGACCTGGGAAACAGTTTTGATAATGTAAGCACGACGTTGTCTTTCAAGTATTCTCCTAATGATAAAAACATTATGACGCCTAGCGGAAAATATACCTATGAAAAAAGATTTCCGCAGTTTTTTGTGAATTTTGAAAAAGGATATAATGCTTTAGGCGGTGAGCTGGATTATCAGAAACTGGATGCCTTAATCGTTCATCAGTTCAGAACTAAATTAGGTTATACTAATTTGAAACTTTTCGGGGGAATATCATCTGGAACAGCTCCGATCTGGAAAAACTTTGAAATTGCGGGACAAACCGAAAGAGGTCTGGATCATTGGTATTCGAGCATCAGTACGCCATCCAACTTAGGATTTGCCACCATGCCTTCAGGAACTTTCTTTGCCGATAAATTTGTGGCGTTTAAAGTTTCCCAATATCTTCCTTTCAGATTCAGAACATTAGGAAAAAGATATTCTAATATTGAGCTGGAATATCAGGCGGCTATCGGAGATTTCAAAAACAGAGGAGATCATCAGTTCGATTTTATACCGCTGGATCATTACTATCAGGAAGTGGGACTGATTTGGAACCGGTTTTTGGGAAGAAATTTCGGAGTAGGCTTTTCTTACCGCTTAGGACATTATCAGACATCAGAATTTAAAGAGAATTTTGGCGTGAAACTACGCTTTAATGTTCTTAATTAAATGATAAAAACAGAGACTGCGGTTTCTGTTTTTTATACATGCTTTGAAGAAGTTCGGGTTTTTAAATCTGAAAAGAACGGATAAATTATTCTTGATTTGTAAGTCTAAATAATTTTAAGAAAGATTAATTAAAAAAAATAACAGGCTCTTAGTTTCGCTAAACTTTTATGACAATATAAATATTACTACTTTTGACAAGCATTTTTGTATGAAAAAGGGAATCTCTGTCATATTTCTGTTGATTTTTATTTTTGGTTTTTCACAATCAAGAATTACCGTTTTCAATGAAGATGATTATAAACCGATTGCTGATGCAGAAATTTTCTGTAACAATATTGTCTTAGGTAAAACTGATGCTCACGGATTTTTGGAGTTTAAAACAAAATGCAGAGATATACAGATCAAAGCCGACGGATTTTACACAGAAAATATTGAGGTAGAAAAATCAATGAGCGTTTCCCTGATCAGGAATTCATCCAGAATTACGGCAATAGAAACCGTGATACTTCACGATAAAAGTGATCCTGAAGCGCTGGAAATTTTAAGAAAAGTAGAAAAGCTTTTCAAAAGTAATTCTCCCGAAAGCTTAGATTCTTATGCCTATAAATCTTACGAAAAATTATCTTTCGATATAGATCAGGACAGTATTGCAGCCTACAGAAATATATTCAGCAGAAATCTCAGTTTTTTCAGAAAAAATAAAAATGGTGATTCCATTAGCGATCTGTCATCAAAGAAAATTCTTTCCCAAAGCAAACTTTTCCTGTGGGAAAGGGCTCAGGAATTTATTTATTCAAAAAAATATGGCGAAAAAATCAATATTCTGGACAATAAAATTTCCGGTCTGAAACAGCCAATTTATGAGCTGATCGCATTACAAAGCAACAGAAATAAGATTCCTGAACAGATCAAACAGCAAAACCGCGGTTTGTACCGATTTTTTCTTACAGACAGCGTTCAGATTGACGGACGGAAAACTCTGGTGATCAGATTCAGGGAAGCTAATTACAAGAAGCCGATGAAAAGGAGAAAATTCAGCGGATCTATTTATATTGATGTAGAAACTTTCGGAATCAAAAAAATTGAAAGCACCAGTAAAGAAAAAAATGAAGGATATATTACAAGCAGCTGGGCGTATTTCAATGGCAAATGGTTTTTGACGGAAGAAGATGTGAAACTCAGACTCAGCCGTCTGAAATTGGGGCAGGAATACACCAATAATGAAGAAAACAAAGAAGAAAAAAGAAATTTCGGAACGTATGCATTTCTGAGCTCAAAATATTTTGATTATATTTCTCCCATAGAAGAAAATTCAGCGGACTTTAAAGGATATACTTTTTCCGTAAAAAACACTTCAGGTCATACCTTGGATCTTTATCGTCAGGAACCGCTTTCTCTGAGAGAAGAGAATACGTATACAACCATCGACAGTTTAGGAAAAATATATAATATCGACAGAAAAGCCCGCGTTTTGACTGGTTTAATCAACGGTCAGGTTCGTGTAGGAAGTTTTGATTTTGATATTGGTGAGATTGTAAATTACAATTTATCAGAAGGTTTCAGAGTAGGTTTGAAGGGCAAGCTTAATGAAAATTTCAATGCGTATTTTTCACCGGATTACTATTTTGCTTACGGTTTTAAAGATGACCGATGGAAATACGGAATTGGTCTTGATATGAAAGCTTCTCTGGAAAAAAACAACTTTTTCAGGATTGAGTATTATGATGATGTCAATTCTTCGGGTGAATTTTACCGCAGGCTATGGACATTCAGAATGCGGATGATGAATTACGGAAACAATATCAACAATGACAAATTTTACCGGTACAAAGGCGTTTCTTTATCATATCTGAATGACATTAATAATGGTTTGACACTGGCTTTTGCTGCCCGAAGAAATTTTGAAGCGGCGCAGTTTGACTATGATTTCCGGGGAAGAGGAGATGCTTTTGAAAATTTTAATACGCTGGTTACTCTTAAATATTCTCCCAACTCTACCAATATTATGACGCCGCAGGGAAAGTCTTTAATTGACCAGAATTATCCAGAGCTTTATTTTAATTATGAGCAGAGTGTAAAAGTTTTTGGCGGAGATTTCAATTACACACGTTTTGATGCTCTTTTTGCACACAATTTCAAAACCAGATTGGGAAGAACAGGATTGCGCTTATACGGAGGTGTAGTTTTTGGCGAAGCACCTATATGGAAGCATTTTACAATGAACGGACTGGCTTCCCCGAGCCGTGATATTAATTTTAATCTGACTTCCTATCTTGGTTTTGCAACTCTGGAAGGCGGAAAATTTTATAATGACCGCTTTATTGCCTATTATTTGACCCATAAAATACCGTGGTACTTCAAAAGTATAGGGCAGAATGTATCCAGCTTTGATTTTGTGATCCGTGGAACCATTGGTGATATGAAACATCCGGAATACCATGATTTCAGATTCAGAAAACTGGATCGTCTGTATCAGGAAGTAGGTCTGGAATGGAGTAATTTTTTATCTTCGTACTTCAATCTCGGATTTTTTTACCGGGTAGGATATTATACAACCAATAATTTTAAACAGAACTTTGCTGTACAGTTTAAATTAAAACTTCTGGAGTTTTAAAATTCCCCTCCTTTTGACGGGGTGGTTAAAGCCAAACCATTAATCTTAAAATTAGTTTATGAAAAAAATAGAAATAAAAGCCGAGCAGTTTTTTGAATTATTAAGACTTAAAGATACTTCAATGTGGTCTGTATTTGCTCAAATGATTGATGGCGAAGAAAAAGAAATCATTTTTCTGGATGTTGAAGATAAAATTCTGTTCAATTATATACTTCCCGCAAATGCAGAACAGCTGGAAGAAGACAGGAAAGAATTTTCTAAACAGTTTGCCGATAAGATGGCACGTTTCAACTAGCGGTCTGTAATTCCTCATAAACCATATCATTTGCGGCACTTTTTTTGTCAGAAGAAACCTTTGTAAGCATGATGAATGTATGCTTATGAAAAAAGGTTTCTATGAAAAATATTTTTACAATCTTATTTTCTTTATTATTCAGTATCGTTTTTTCGCAGTCAAAAATTGTGGTGAAAAGTGCAGTTGATGAAAGTGCGGTTTCCGGAGCGGTGGTGAAATGCAACAATCAGTTGATTGGAAAAACCGATCAGTCGGGAACTTTAGTTTTCAAAACGAAATGTAAGAAAGTGGAAGTTTCTGCAGCAGGTTTTTACCATGATGATGCGGTAGTAGATAAACTGATGGAAGTTTTTATGACCAGAACAGATGTAAAAACCCGCGAAATTCAAACAGTGGTTCTTCAGGATAAAAGTGATCCGAGAGCATTGGAAATTCTAAGGAAAATCAATGATAATTATAAAGAAAATTCCCCACAAAGTTTAGATTCATATTCTTATAAATCTTATGAGAAAATATCTCTGGATTTTGATGAAGACAGCATTAAGGCATACAGTAATTATATTGCCAACCGGATAGATTCGTTAAAAAATTTACCTCAGCAAGCTATGAAAAAACAGGAGAGACAAGATTCTCTGCAATCAGTCGGGCTGATGAAACTGATGGGCGAAAGTAAAATGTTTCTTTGGGAAAGAGCATTGGAGAATTTATACTCAAAAAAATACGGCGAAAAAACCATTGTTCTGGACAATAAGATTGCCGGTCTGAAAGAGCCGATCTACGAATTGATGGCTTTCCGATCCAACAGAAATCATATTCCGAAAGAAATAAAAGAAGAAAACAGAAATCTTTACCGCTATTATCTCACAGATTCTATTGAGATTGACGGACGTGAAAATTATGTGATCCGTTTTCGTGAAGTTAATTACAAGCAGCCAGTCAATAAAAGAAAGTTTAACGGCTATCTCTATGTAGATAAAGATACCTACGCATTAAAAAAAATTGAAAGCAACAGTAAAATTAAAAGTGAGGGAAGCATCACCAGTATCTGGAAACCCATCAATAATAAATGGTTTCTGATAAAAGAAAATTACAAAATTAAATTAGGTGCAGCCTCGTTTGCAAACAAGGAAGAGTCTGGAAAGAAAACAAAAGAAGAAAAAGAAGCTGAAAAACAGACCAGAAGCCAATTTGGAACGTATGCTTTTGTAACAGCAGATTATTTCGATTTCAAAACTCCTATTGAAGAAAAGTCCCAGGATTTCAAAGGGTATTCTATGGAAGTCGAAAACTCCGACGGGAATATTATCAATCAATACAGAACAGAAAGTTTAACCCAAAGAGAAGAGACAACATACCTAAAAATCGACAGCCTGAGCAGCAGATACAAACTTGATCAGAAAGCAAAGGCATTAACAGGATTGCTGAAAGGTAAAATCAGACTGGGAATGCTGGATTTTGATCTTGCCAGAATTGTTGGATATAACAAATATGAGCATTTCCGTTTAGGTGCAGGCGTGAAACTGAATGAAAAATTCAGCAGATATATTTCCCCGGATGCATATTTTGCTTACGGTATTTATGATAAAAAATTCAAGTTTGGAGCAGGGGTTGATATCCGTACTACGACAGAGAAAAATTCTTTTTTTCGTGCAGAATATTTCAATGATGTAATGGCTGCAGGACGTTTCTCAGAAAATTTATGGAATTTCAGAATGAGAATCATGAATTCCGGTGTTGCACTCAACAACGGAGTATTTTACGGTTATGAAGGCTTTAAACTAAGTTATGAAAATGATCTTACCAACGGATTGACCCTGAATATTGCAGCCAGAAAGTCAAAAGAAGATGCAAAGTTTGATTATAATTATAAAGGTCTGGGTAATGAATTTGATATTACATCATCTATTATCACTCTAAAATATTCTCCTAACTCAAAAAATATTATGACTCAAAATGGTAAATATACTTATGAGCAAAATCTTCCTGAGTTTTATTTTAATTACGAGCAGGGATTCAGGTCTTTAGACGGAGATTTCAATTTCAGCAGGCTGGATGCACTTTTTGTACACAATTTTAAAACCAAATTAGGAGTTACAGGATTGCGTGCCTATGGAGGAATCGTGTTTGGAGACGCACCGTTATGGAAAAATTTTACAATGAACGGATTGGGAAAAGCAAATAGCAGACTCAATTTTAACCTTACTTCCTATCTTGGTTTTGCTACCATGGAAGGCGGAAAATATTATAATGACAAATTTGTGGGAGCGTATCTCACCCACAGATTACCGTGGTATTTTAAAAGTTTTGGCAAAAATGTTTCAAGTTTCGATTTGATCTATCGCGGAATTATCGGAGATATGAAAAACCCTGAATTTCATCAGTTTGATTTTAAAAAATTAAATCATCTTTACAATGAGGTGGGACTGGAGTGGAATAATTTTCTGTCATCCCAGTTCAATCTTGGTTTTTTCTACAGAGTAGGGCATTACAACACAGCCAAGTTCAAAGACAATTTTGCTATTCAGTTTAAACTGAAGTTATTGGGATTTTAGGTTAGAAGCCATTATAGAAACCTTTCGGATTAAGTTATAGTTTTTTTTACTTAAGTTTCAAGAACTCATCAACCGTTTTTCTTGCTTCTGCTACATCGTGTACCCGTAGAATTTTCGCACCTTGTTTTAAAACTTTTAGATGAAGTTTTTGAGTTTCTTCATTGATGTCTAAAGGGGATTTTCCCAATGGTTTATAAATGAAAGATTTTCTCGAAATCCCAATAAGCAAAGGGTACTGTCCGAAACCAAAAAACTGTGTTTCATCTATCATTTTCATCTGGTCTTCAACTTTTTTTCCGAAACCGAAGCCGGGATCCAAAATAATGTCTTTGATACCTCTTATTAGTAATTCCTGAATTTTTTTGGTGAAATATAGATTGATCCTCAATGCAATATCATCAAAAATAATTTTCTCGTGCATTGTCTCATAAGTAGGATTTATATGCATCAATATATATGGAAGTCGGGTTTCAGAAACAGCATCCAGCATATTTTCATCAAACTGACCGCCGGAAATATCGTTGACAATATCAATTCCTTCATCATGACCAAAACGTACGGTTTCGGCATAAAAAGTGTCCAATGAGATTAAAGCTTCCGGAAACTTTTTTTTGATTTCAGAAATCACTTTCCCGATTCTTTTTATTTCTTCACCACTGGTAAGAAATTCTGCTTTTGGTCTGGTAGACTGTGCGCCAATATCAATAATTTCTGCACCCTCTTTCAATAATTTTTCGGCGTGCAGCAAAGCAGATTTTTCATTATTAAACTTACCGCCGTCTGAAAAAGAATCAGGAGTGAGATTCAGAATTCCCATAATTTTTGGAGAAGTCAGATCCAGCAGTTTTCCATTGCAGTTGACGGAATGAAAATTAGAAGATAAAAAAGAATGATTATTGTGAGACATCAGTTCAGATGATTTTATTGAACAAAATTAAGCTAAATAAGGTTATCTCTCAACCAGCTTTTATATTTTAATATTTTTGATGAATTAATTTTAATTTAAAGATTAATTGTATACCACCCCGTCAAAAATTTCCTTGAAATTTTCGCCACCCCTCCAAAGGAGGGGAATTTTAAAAACTCCAAATGCTTAGGCTCTCAAATTTTAAATGATCTAACTCTGTAACCCAATCTCCTGTCTTGAAAAACAAAATTTTGTATCTTTGAAAGATTAAGGAAATGTATGTCAAAAACTTCAGAACAATTTGGTGAAATTATCTCGGAATGCAGAGATTTATTCAGTAAAAAACTTCAGGATTACGGTGCAGCATGGAGGGTTTTGCGCCCAAGCTCGATTACTGACCAGATTTATATTAAAGTCAACAGAATCCGTACTTTACAGATGACGGATGTGAAAATGATTGATGAAAGTGAGGAAGGGGAATTTGTTGCAATCGTCAATTATTCTATTATCGGGCTTATTCAGCTTGAAAAAGGGCTTTCGGATGATTTTAATGAAAATAAAGAAGAAATATTGCAGCTTTACGATAAATATGCCTTTGAAGCTAAATCTTTGATGGAAAAGAAAAATCACGACTACGGCGAAGCGTGGCGGGATATGAGAATTTCATCTATTACGGATTTAATTTATCAAAAAGTTTTACGAACCAAGCAGATAGAAGACAATAAGGGCAAAACTCTGGTTTCTGAAGGTCTGGATGCCAATTACTTTGATATGCTGAATTATGCAGTTTTCTGCCTGATTAAATTTTCGGAACAGACACAAAAACCTGAACCTAAAACCATTTAAAAATGATAAAAAATTTACTACGCTTTATTATTGCTGTTATTTTCATTCTTTCGGGATTTGTAAAAGCGGTAGATCTGGTTGGCTTTTCTTTTAAAATGGAAGAATATTTTTCGCCTTCTGTTTTCAATATGCCTTTTCTGGAAAAATTTGCACTTATTTTTTCTGTAATTGTTGTGGTTTTGGAACTTTTTCTGGGACTTATGCTTTTGTTGAAAATGAAGCTCAGATTTACACTCTCTGCATTGATTGCCTTATGTATTTTCTTCGGATTTCTCACCTTTTATTCAGCCTATTATAATGTAGTCACCGATTGCGGATGTTTTGGTGATGCTATAAAATTTACACCTTGGGAAAGTTTTGTGAAGGATATTGTTCTTTTAGCAGGCTTAATTGTTTTATTCGTGCTCTATAGAAAAGATTTCGTAAAAAAGGATTCATATGGTGCTTACACCGAAAAGCCTGAAAACAATAAGTTTAAATCTGTATTTTTCGGAATTTTCACAGGAATAATGATCTTCATTATGGCTCATGGAATTATCAATGAGCCAATTATTGACTTCAGAGATTACAAAGTAGGAACAGATCTGAAAGCTGAGAAAGAAAAAATCAGCAGGAACCAGTCGGTCTACAAAACTTTTTATTCCATGAAAAACACAAAGACAAATGAAATAATCAGAGTGAATCAGGATGATTATGTGAAAGAATCTAAATATTGGGAAGAGGGTACACCGTGGAAAATAGAAGAAGGGAAAAACGAATCGGTTTTGGTAAAAGAAGGTTACAAATCTGAAATAGCGAAATTTAAAATTGAAGATCCGACAGGAGTAGATTTAACACAGGAGATCATCAATGCTCCAAAAGCAATTCTTGTTTTTTCATATCATCCAAAAGAAGTATCTAAAGAGCTTTTGAATAAAGTAGAAACTAAGGTAAAAGCTCAGAAAGCCAATGTGGTCTACGGAATTTCTACCAATCCTGCTACTTTCAAAACGATCAAAAATACATTGATGGATGGTACGGCTATAAAAACCATTGCCAGAAGCAATCCGTTTGTAGTTGTCTTGGAAAATGGTAAAATTGTAGACAAACAGCCTGCAAAAAACTATGTTGACTAAACGGTGGCTGAATGATAAATTCTCAGTTTTAACTGCGTAAAAATATTAAACATAAAATTTAAGCTAAATATAAAACAATGCATAAATCAAATAAATCAATAGCCGGTTATCATTTGTTAATGATTCTATCTTCTGTAGACGGAGAATTTGCGCCGGAAGAAGGAATGATGGTTCAGCGTTATCTTGCTGATGAATTTCCTTTCAAAATGAATTTGGATAATGAGCTGGAAACAATAGCGTTGCTTCAGCCTGAAGAATGGAAAGACCATTTTGAATTTCATGCACGTTGTTTTCTGGAAGATTCTACGGAAAACGAACGTATTAAGTTTGCTGAGTTTGCAAAATCCTTAATAAAAGCAGATGAGATAGTAACAGATGAAGAACACACTTTCTACAGACTTCTGAAAAATCTTTGGAAATTGGATTAAAGAAAAAAGCAGGATTAATGTCATTTAAAACAACAATACAATAAACTATGAGAAGAAAAATAGTTGCAGGAAACTGGAAAATGAACAAAAACGTCATTGATGCTCAACAATTGATGATGCAGTTATTAAGCTATAAAAATAACAATGCTGCCAATTGCGAAGTTTGGATCGCACCGCCTTCTTTGTATCTGATGATGGCAAAAGATATTTTTGAAAAAGATGAAGTCGGAGTTTTTTCTCAGGATATGAGCGAACACGAAAGCGGAGCTTACACAGGCGAGATTTCTGCAGATATGCTTGAATCTATTGATGCAACAGGTTCTCTGATTGGTCATTCTGAAAGAAGACAATATCATGGCGAAACTGATGAAAGCTGCAATAAAAAAGTAAAATTGGCTTTAGATAAAGGTTTGATTCCTGTTTACTGCAATGGGGAAACTTTAGAGCAAAGAAAAGCAGGGCAGCATCTCAATGTGGTAAAAACCCAGACAGAAACTGCACTTTTCACACTTTCAGCTGAAGAAATCAAAAAAGTGGTGATCGCTTACGAACCGGTTTGGGCAATCGGAACCGGTGAAACAGCAACTCCGGAACAAGCACAGGAAATTCATGCACATATCAGAAACTGTATTGCTGAAAAATACGGACAGGAAGTTGCGGAAGAAATTTCCATTCTCTACGGAGGTTCTGTAAAACCGGATAATGCTAAAGAAATTTTCTCTCAACCGGATATTGACGGTGGTCTTATTGGTGGTGCAGCTCTTAAAGTAGAAGATTTCTCTAAAATTATTGAGGCTTTTAATTAATTCTAAAATAAAAATTACATCAGACAAAAGATGAAAAAATTTTCTCTGCTTTACCTCGCAATTCTTTTGTTTGATGTAATTTATTCTGTATTATATAACGCTTTTCTTACAGATTTTGAGAACGAATACCTTAGGTATCCGTTCTATTTCCTTCACTATATAATAAGCACTCCGGCAGTTTTTTTCAATAAGCTTCTGCCGTTTTATCTGCCTTTGCCTGTATATCAGCTGATTCTTATATTTCTGGGAAATGTCTTCTTTCAGACATTATTGATGTACAGTCTTTTTTTTAGAAAAAAGGATCAAAATATAATTAACTGATCAGTTTCATCACTTCAAGAGCTACTTTCAGAGCTTCGGTTCCGTCTTCCAGAGAAACTTCTACATTTTTATTTTCAGTAATAGCTTTCGCAAAAGAATTTAGTTCATCCAAAATAGCATTATTAGGCTGAATGTTTGGATATTCAAATAAAATCTGATTTTTTTCACCTTCCGCATTTTCAATAATCATATCAAATGGAGTTGGATTTTCGGGTGCTTCTTTCATGCGGATTACTTCAGATTTTTTTTCTAAAAAATCAACAGAAATATAAGCGTCTTTTTGAAAGAAGCGGCTTTTTCTCATGGCTTTCATAGAAATTCTGGAAGTAGTAAGGTTGGCTACGCAGCCATTTTCAAATTCAATTCTTGCATTCGCAATATCAGGTGTTTTGCTTACTACACATACGCCGCTTGCGTGAATGTTTTTCACAGGAGATTTTACAACACTCAGTAAAATATCCAAATCGTGAATCATGAGATCCAAAACCACAGAAACATCAGTTCCGCGAGGATTAAATTCAGCAAGACGGTGAATTTCAATAAACATCGGATTCTGAATATAATCTTTTGCACCAATAAAGGCAGGATTATATCTTTCAACATGTCCTACCTGAGCTTTAATAGCATTTTTTCTGCAAAGAGACACAATTTCCTGAGCCT
This sequence comes from Chryseobacterium sp. L12, assembly GCF_056133985.1. NCBI lineage: Bacteria > Pseudomonadati > Bacteroidota > Flavobacteriia > Flavobacteriales > Weeksellaceae > Chryseobacterium > Chryseobacterium sp. L12. The sequence goes on from NZ_JBVYOF010000001.1 coordinate 415,653, forward strand.
GCTCCAGAGTTTGTGTAACCGGTTTTTCGATAAAAAAATGAAGACCTTTTTCAATAGCTTTTAATGCATAATCATAATGGTAGATTGTAGGAGTTACAATATCCAGCATTTCAATTTCATTCAGAAGATCATCAAAATTTTCAAAATACCTGTAGCCAAGTTCGGCTTCCAGTTTTCTTCCGTTTTCTGCATCTTTATCGTGAAATCCAATCAGTTGATATTCTGTAGACTCATTCAGAAGTCTTAAATGTATTTTTCCCAAATGTCCGGCTCCTACCAAACCTGCTTTTAACATAGTTTTCAAATTTTTGTAAAGATAATAATTTGTTGATTGTTGTTGGTTGACAGTTATCAGAAATTTGAAAACCGTCAACTAAGGGCAGTCAATAAATAACAAAATTTCTTATTTTTGTGATATGGTAGATTCATTTGTACACAAGGGAAAAAGAAAGAACTTGATTGAATATCTCAGACGGAAAATCGGGATTTCTGACGAAAATGTTCTTGCTGCAATGAATGCTGTTGCGAGGCATCTTTTTATCGAAAGTATTTTTGAAGATTTCGCATACGAAGATCGTGCTTTTCCTATTTTGGCGCATCAGACAATTTCACATCCTTCCACGGTGGCAGAGCAATCAGAACTTCTGCAGCTTAAACCTGGAGAAAAAGTCTTGGAAATCGGTACAGGTTGCGGTTATCAGACGGCAGTTTTAATTGCAATGGAAGCTTTGGTTTATACAGTGGAAAGACAAAAAGATTTGTTTGATTTTTCTAAAAATAAACTTCGTGAAATGAATTTTTACCCAAAGTTTCAGAGTTTTGGAGATGGTTTTGCTGGTCTTCCTACTTTTGCTCCTTTTGATAAAATTATTGTGACCTGCGGAGCTTCAGTTTTACCTACAGAGCTTTTAAAACAACTGAAAGTGGGCGGTAAAATGGTCATTCCTTTAGGACCTACAGATGAACAGGTTTTGTACAGATTTACCAAAATTTCGCCAACGGAAATTGAAAAAGAAGAATTCGGAGCTTATAAATTTGTTCCGATGCTCAATAATACGAATCAGTAGCGATGATAGATCCTGAAATTAATCAATATAACGAAGGTCAGCAAAGTTCAGACAAAGAGATTTGTTGTTTTCTTGCCGAATTGATTGGTGATGAGCTTCACGAAGCCGAAAGCAAAATCTGGCATTCGCATCCGGTCTGGTTTTTAGATGAAAATCCTATTGTCGGTTACAGTAAACAAAAAAATGGAGTTCGTCTCATGTTTTGGAGCGGAAAATCTTTTGATGAAGAACAATTGAATAGTAAAGGAAATAAATTTCAGGATGCATCAGTATTTTATAATGATCTGAATGAAATTAATAAAGAAGATGTTGTCCGCTGGCTTAGAAAATCAAAAGAAATTCAATGGGATTATAAAAATTTAGTGAAAAGAAAAGGAGAGCTGATTCGTTTAAAATAAAAACTTGTAGGTAATTGGAATCATTTTTGTCTTGTTACTTTCATACCAAAAAAATAGCATTATGGAAGATAATATTAATGAGCAAAACAGAAAACTAAAGGAAATGGATTATAATCCGGGAGAAGATATTTTCAACAGAGAAAAACACATTCCTTTAGATGGAAACGGTAATCCTATTACCAATCCCAATCATGTAAATGATGAAATGCCTTACGGATTGGATGTTCCGGGAGCCGAAGATGACGATAACTTTGAGCAGATCATCAGTCAGCTTCCTGATGAGGAAAACAAGCTGTACAGCAGAAGCGACAATGAAGATGATCATGAAGAAGAAAACGAAGAAATTATTTTTTAATATAATCCCGCAGTTGTAAGCGGGATTTTTCATTTATAGTTTTGTAATAAGTGATTTTTAGGTAGATTCCAGAAATTAAATTCATTTAAATACTCAAATAGCAGATTTGAAACGAATTTTCTATTTTCATTCGTATAGTTTTGTATTAAATATTAACTTTGGCAATCTTTGAATTTGTTAATTCAAAATCTAAAAAATGTATGTAATATGAAATTGAAACATAGTCTGCTGGCTTTGGCAGCTCCTCTTCTGATGAATGCACAACAAGTAATGACGCCCGAAATTCTTTGGACTTTAAAAAAAGTCGGAGTTCAGGCAGTTTCTCCGGATCATGCTGCGCTTATTTATAAAATAGGACAAACTGATTTAAAAACAGAAAAGACAAAAAATGAAAATTATTTTTTAAATATTGTTAATCATCAGTCAGCGAAAATTGATTTAGGAAAAAGATCTTTGATTCAATGGGATAAAAACGGACTTTATGCTCAGGAAGGCGAGAAAATTCATCTTTCAAAAGATAACGGAAAAACCTGGACCGAATTTTATACTATTGGTGAAGCTGATAATATTGTTGTTTCTCCGGACGGAAAGAAAATAGCTTTCAGCAAGCAGGTTTTGGTAGAAAAAGTAATGGGTAAAGACAAATATTCTGATACTCCAAAAACTACAGCGCAAGTTTATACCGATTTGAATCACAGACACTGGGATTATTTTAATGAAGGAAAATACAATCATGTTTTCGTGGTTGATGTTTCTTCAAATGTAGATTCGGCAAAAGATTTACTGGAAAATAAAATGTGGGATTCTCCGCAAAGACCTTTCGGAGGAGCAGAAGATTTTATCTTTAGCCCGGATTCTTCACAGCTTTTATTTGTTACAAAACCAAAAAGTGGGAAAGAATACTCAACAAGCACAAATACAGATATTTTTGCTTATGATTTAGCTTCAGGAACCACTAAAAACTTAACTGAATCTAACAAAGGCTATGATGTTAATCCAAAGTTTAGTCCGGACGGAAAGTCTTTGGTTTGGCAAAGTATGGAAAGAGACGGCTACGAAGCCGATAAAAATGACATTAAGCTGATGGACTGTAAGTCTGGTAAAACTTCAAATCTCACAAAAAACTGGGATGAAAGCGTTACCGGTGATGTATTCTGGAGCGGAGATTCTAAATCTATTTATTTTACGGCAGCTTTTAAAGGAACTAAACAATTATTTTCTTTAGATCCTAAAAGTTCAAAAATTCAGCAGATTACGAAAGGGAATTTTGATATCAATGAAATTTTTGCTGATCAGAAATCCTCACTTTTAGTCTCAAAAACAGACATTAATCATGCTTCAGAAATTTATTCTGTAAATCTGAAAAATGGTGAACTGAAGCAGGTTACCGATGCAAACGGAGATGTTTATGCGAAATTAGCTCAGGGAAAATCTGAGCTCAAAATGGTGAAAACTTCAGACGGAAAAGAAATGGGTGTATGGTTCCACTATCCGCCAAATTTTGATCCGAATAAAAAATATCCTACCCTTGTCTATTGTCAGGGTGGTCCTCAATCTGCATTAACGCAGTTTTTCAGCACAAGATGGAATTTCTCTTTGATGGCAGCAAACGGCTATATTGTAGTGGCGCCAAACAGAAGAGGTATGCCGGGTTGGGGAACAAAATGGAACGAAGAAATCTCAAGAGACTGGGGCGGACAACCCATGAGAGATTATTTGGCAGCTACAGATTTTGCAAAAACATTACCTTATGTAGATGGTGAACGAGTAGCGGCAGTAGGAGCGAGCTATGGTGGTTATAGCGTATTCATGTTGGCAGGAATTCATAACAACAGATTTAAAACATTTATTGCTCATGATGGATTATTTGATATGAAATCATGGTATTTAACGACGGAAGAGCTTTGGTTTGCCAACTGGGATTTGGGTTCACCTTGGGAAAAACCACTTCCAAAAGCTTATACAGAATTTAACCCAAGCAATTTTGTAGATCAATGGAATAAACCAATCATGATTATCCAGGGTGGAATTGATTTCAGAGTGGGCTATGAACAGGGACAGGAAGCTTTTCAGGCAGCAAAACTGAAAGGATTAAAATCTAAATTTGTGTATTTCCCGAACGAAAACCATTGGGTTTTACATCCTCAAAATGGTTTGGTTTGGCAAAGAGAATTTTTTGACTGGCTGAAAGAAACTTTATAATTAAAATTAAACGAAAATTCCCCTCCTTTGGAGGGGTGTCAAAAATTCGTAGAATTTTTGACGGGGTGGTTAAAACAATTCGAACAGGCAAATTAATATTAATAAGGCGGGCTTTAGCCCGCTTTTTGTTTTCAGAATTTCAGGTTTATACCAAATTTCGTATTAAATTATGCAAAACCGGATCTCATCATTTCCTCCAATTATAAACACTAGTTCTAAAATTTTAATTTTAGGATCAATTCCCGGGGTAAAATCTTTGGAAAAACAGCAATATTACGGTCATCCTCAAAATAAATTCTGGAAAATTATTTTTGAGTTGTTTAATGAAGAATTTACAGAAGATTATGTTCAAAGGATTAATGTTCTGAAGAAACATCACATTGCATTATGGGACGTTATTGATTCCTGCGAAAGAAAAGGCAGTTTGGATTCTGAAATTAAAAACGAGGAAGCCAATCAGATCCCGGAACTTCTTCAAGAATGTCCTAATATTCAAGCAATATTCTGTAACGGAGGCAAATCTTACAAAAATTTGCAGAAAATGCTAGGTAAAAGCCCTCTTATACCATTTTATTTACTGCCGTCAACAAGTCCGCTGCACACTATTTCTTTTGAAAAGAAATTAGATGACTGGAGGAAGATATTGGAATTTGTTTAGAACCCATTTATTCTCAAAAAACAAAAACTTGACAAACCCTTCAAAATATCGTATATTTGCACCTCCAAAAATTACAGTCTGTAATTTTACATAATTTTTAAACCGTAATTTAAAAAATGAAGACATCCGATTTTAATTTCGACCTTCCTGCTGAGTTGTTGGCAGAACATCCTTCAGAGCACAGAGATGAAGCAAGATTAATGGTTCTTAACAGAAAAACTGAAACCATTGAGCATAAACTTTTTAAAGATGTAGTTGATTATTTCGACGAAAAAGATTTGTTCATTTTCAATAATACCAAAGTTTTTCCTGCCCGTCTTTACGGAAACAAAGAAAAGACAGGAGCAAAAATTGAAGTTTTTCTTTTAAGAGAATTAGACAAAGAAACCCGTGTTTGGGACGTTTTGGTAGATCCTGCAAGAAAAATCAGAATTGGCAACAAATTATTCTTTACCGAAGATGAATCTTTGGTAGCTGAGGTAATTGACAATACTACTTCAAGAGGTAGAACATTAAGATTTTTATTTGATGGGTCTTACGAAGAATTCAGAGCTAAATTGAAAGAGCTGGGAGAAACTCCGCTTCCTAAATATATCAAAAGAGAGGTTGAGCCGGAAGATGCAGAAAGATATCAGACTATTTATGCAAAAATTGAAGGAGCTGTTGCGGCACCTACTGCAGGTCTGCATTTCTCAAAACATTTGATGAAAAGACTTGAGATAAAAGGAGTTGACTTTGCTGAAATTACTCTTCACGTTGGTTTGGGAACATTCAACCCAATTGAGGTTGAAGATCTTTCTAAGCACAAAATGGAATCTGAAGAAGTGATTATTGATGAGAAAAATGCTGAAATCATTAACAGAGCCGTGCAGGAAAACAGAAGAGTATGTGCTGTAGGAACTACAACAATGAGAGCTATTGAAACATCAGTTTCTTCAAATAAAAAAATATCTGCATTTCAAGGCTGGACAAATAAATTTATTTATCCTCCACATGATTTTGGAATTGCTAATTCTATGATTACAAATTTCCATACGCCAAAATCTACGTTAATCATGATGATTGCTGCGTTTGCAGGTAAAGATTTTGTTATGCATGCATACGAAGAAGCTGTAAAAGAAAAATATAAATTCTACTCTTACGGAGACGCAATGTTAATTCTATAAAAAGATAATAGGTACAGGTTGCAGGTATTAGTTTAGTTGCAACCTGTCATCTACAACCGATCAACTGAAATGAAAGACATAAGAACTTTATCACTAGATCAGCTCAAAGATTACTTTGTTTCTTTGGGAGAAAAACCTTTTCGTGCGAAACAGGTTTATGATTGGCTGTGGAGTAAAAATCTTCATTCAATTGATGAGATGACCAATCTTTCAAAACAGCTTCGGGATAGAATTTCTGAGGAATATATCATTAATCCTGTTTCAGTAGATTTACTGCAAAAAAGTACAGACGGAACCATAAAAAATGGTGTAAAACTTCATGACGGATTATTGGTAGAATCTGTTTTGATTCCGACGGAAACCAGGACAACAGCCTGCGTTTCTTCACAGGTAGGATGTTCTTTGAACTGCGAGTTCTGTGCTACAGCAAGACTCAAAAGAATGAGGAATCTAGAAGTTGCCGAAATTGTAGATCAGGTTGCTTTGATCGACAGTCAGAGCAAAATGTATTTCAACAGACCGCTTTCCAACATCGTTTTTATGGGAATGGGAGAGCCGATGATGAATTATAAAAATGTGGTGGAAGCCATTAGAAAAATTACCCAGCCTGAAGGTTTGGGAATGTCACCACGAAGAATTACCGTTTCTACATCCGGAATTCCTAAAATGATCAAAATGTTGGCAGATGAAGGACTGAAGGTGAAGTTAGCGTTGTCTCTTCATTCAGCCATTGAATCTAAGCGTAATGAAATTATGCCTTTCTCTGATAAATTTCCACTAACGGAAATTATGGAGGCTCTACAGTATTGGTATAAGCTGACAGGTTCTGTTGTTACCTTTGAATATTGTGTATGGAAAGGAATTAATGACGGCGATGAAGATATTAAAGCATTAATTAAATATTGCAGACAGGTTCCTTCAAAAGTTAATTTAATTCAGTATAATCCTATCGGTGACGGAAAATACGATCAGTGCAATAAACAGGCTGAAGAAAACTATATCCGTCAGCTTGAAAATGCAGGTATTGTCTGTGTAGTAAGAAAAAGCCGTGGTGGAGATATTGATGCTGCGTGCGGACAATTGGCAAATAAATCCGCAGAGTAATGACTTTCTTTTAGCTGTGCTTGTTCTATTTCAGCGTAGTTTTCATAATATTTTCATTTATATACTTTATTTACGACAAGATTAAAAAGAAAGACAGCTTAAAGAGTGTATTCTTTTTCTTAGGCTTTCCATTATTCTTTTTTGCTGACAACAGACTTTGTCATTCAATTGCTGATGAAATCTGTTCGGATTTGAAACATAACCGTCTTAAACTGGAGAAAAATAATTTTATCACTACATCTGATCTTTTAACTTTAACAGTTTCTTCTCAAAAATATTATTTTGAGGGAAAAACGTATGGAGTTACTGTTTTACCTTCTGGTGATGATCTGATATTTAAAAAGGATCGTATTACTGGAAAATATTGGGTTTTCTACACTAAATATCATCTTAGCACAAAGCGTGCAGTCGAATACATTGAGTCAAAGTAATATAAACTTTGAGAAACGTTAGGAATATTAATACATTTTGAAATCTCTTCGATCAATTTTCGATTAAATTTTCATTAAAATAGTAAAAAAGAATTTATGGTATTTCCATAAAATTCTACATTTGTAAAAATAGCGAATAATAATGATGGATTTTTTTATGGGAGAAGATGGTCTGGAAAGTGTTTATGCCTGGTCAATTCCCATTCTTGTTACTGTAATTTTGGCTGAGATGATTTATAGTCATTATTCTGAAGCTAAATTATACAACGGGAAAGATGTTGCAACAAGCGTTTGTCTTGCTGTGATGAATTTTGGGTTAGATCTTGTCATGAAAGTCTTCGCAATGACAGTGATGTTCTTTTTTTATAATCTAAGTTTTTTTACTTGGGAATTTACCATCTGGTATTGGCTGATCTGTTTTGTACTCACTGACTTTGCCTATTATGTATTGCATTATGTAGACCATCATTCGAGAGCCTTTTGGGCAGTTCATATTACTCATCACAATTCAGATTATTTCAATCTTACGACGGGTTTCCGAAGTCCGGTTTTACAGCCTTTATACAGATATTTATATTTTTGTCCGTTAGCGTTTTTGGGTTTTAATCCTTGGCATATCATGGTTGTTTATGCTATCGGTCAAGTATACGGAACATGGGTTCATACACAAACGGTAAAAAGTCTGGGAATCTTAGAGTATATTTTGGTAACACCTTCACATCACAGGGTTCATCACGCATGCAATATCAAATATCTCGACAGAAATATGGGAATGTGCCTTATTGTTTGGGATAAAATATTTGGAACTTTTGAGAAAGAAGATCCTCAAACTCCTGTAAAATTCGGGATTTATCCTAAAATGCCCGACAACAAGCCGGATACTGTTCTTTTTTATGAATGGCGCAAAATATGGAAAGATCTCAGACAGCCGGGATTAAAGTTTTCAGACAGAATTAATTACATTTTTAATGCTCCGGGATGGAGACATGACGGGAAAGGGAAGACGGTAAAGGAATATCAAAAAAATTACGGTCAGAAAAGTGCTTCAGGAAAATAAGTTTAAACAAAAATAAAAGAGACTGCAAAAGAACAGTCTCTTTTTTGTTTATTAACTTTAATCTAAGACTGTATCCGTCACAAGCTGAGATTAATTTGTTGCCTAAAATATTTACTTTAAAACATCTGCTTCAATCATGCTGTCTTCAAAAATCTTAACAAAAGCCTTTGTATAATCTTCTTTGGTAGCAAAATTTGGATTTTCCATAAACTTTTGCGGATTTATCGCAAATAAAGGAAACCATGTTGAGCTGATCTGAATCTGAATTTTATGCCCTTTTTTAAAGGTATGAACAACATCCTGTAACCTGAAATTAACGGCTGTTTTTTGGTTTGGAATAATTGCTTCTGCTTTTTCACGGGAGTTTCGGAATCTTGCAGGCATAATTTCACTTCTTACCATCTGATGGTAATTTCCATAGATAACACCTTCTTTCTTTTCCGCAGGTTTGAAATCTTCAGGATATACATCAATCAGTTTTACCGCAAAGTCTGCGTCTGTTGATGTAGAGGCAATATTCAGTTTTGCCATAATTTCTCCGGCAAAAGTGAGATCTTCTGTAAGAACATCAGTAGTAAAAGTGAGGACATCGGGTCTTCCCACAGCAAATCTTTGATCTTCAGACATGTAATTTTTCGGAGTGAAGCCATTGAAATCTTTTAGACTGACCGAGCTGAGAACAGGGTTTTCAGGATCACTGTAGTACTCTGAAAAACCTGTTCCGGATTTGTTTCCTAATGTTTTTCCCGCTAGATAAAACTGTAGTTTTTTTGATTCTTTTGGCGGATAAACCGAAAACTCACGCCATTCTTTTGCTCCGGTGTCATACATTAAAGCTTCAGGTAAACCCGCATCTTGTTTCGTATTTCCTTTCAGATAATGAGTGAAAAATTTTGTTTCGATGTTTTTCTGATAATAGGTTGCGATGCTGTCGCCAAAATAAATTTGATTATGAAAATGTTTTCCATCTTCTCTGGACCATCCTCCGTGAGAGAAGGGACCCATTACGATAGTGTTTTTGGCTTTTGGACTTGTTTTTTCAATGGTTTTATAAATATTCAGCGGTCCGGAAAGATCTTCGGCATCAAACCATCCTCCCACAGTCATCACCGCATGACTGATGTTTTTCAGGTGGGGCAGCAGATTTCTTTTTTGCCAGAAATCGTCGTAATTGGGATGATTCATAATTTCTGTCATGAAAAAATTATTTTTGTAATATTTTTCATATCCATCTTTTAAAGTTCCCATTTCTCTGTAAAATTTAAGACCGTCTTCAGAAAATGTTTTAATCATTGAATCGGTGTACCAGGCTTTATTTTCAGGTTTTGTTTTCTGAACTCCGAATACAGGGAAAGTCCTGAAATATCCCAGCATAAATCTGCCATTGTGAAGAAAATCATCATTCCAGAAATCAGAAATCGGAGCCTGAGGTGATGATGCCACCAAAGCAGGATGCTGAGAAAGAGTTCCTACGGCTGTATAAAAACCAGGATATGATGTTCCGTACTGACCAATTTTTCCGTTATTATCTTTAATGTTTTTTAAAAGGTATTCTATAGTATCGTAAGTATCTGTGCTTTCGTCAACATTTTTTTTAGATGTGCGATCTACCTGCGGAGTCATGTTGGTAAAAGTTCCTTCACTCATGTATCTTCCTCTTACATCCTGAAAAACAAAAATGTATTTATCTTTCATAAGAAATTGATTAGGACCCAGTTTTGTTTTGTATTCGTTTTCACCGTAAGGTGCAATGCTGTAACAAGTACGCTGCATCAAAAATGGATATTTGTTTTTATTTGAAATGTCTTTCGGGATGTATACTGAGGTAAAGAGCTTAACTCCGTCTCTCATTGGAATATAAAACTCTCTTTTAGTGAAATTATCCTTTACGAATGTATCGTTTTGGTTGTTTTTTATCTGAGATTTGCCAAGAAACCAGAGAAAAATAAATAGGATGGAAAATTGAATCTTCATAAAATCTTATTTCTAATTTTATATAATACAGTTAAGATTGCTGAAAAATGAAATTTATTATGCCTGAAATTGCAATATTAATTGATATTTAATTTTACTGGAGTTATTTAAAAAACGGATTGTACTCCTTCTCAAACCCGATTTTCGTAGGATTTCCATGTCCGGAAAAAACTTTTGTTTCGTCATCTAAAACAAAAAGTTTAGACTTGATGCCTTCAATAAGCTGTTCATAGTTACCCTTGTATAAATCTGTTCTTCCGATACTCCCTTCAAACAGAACATCACCGGAAATAATAAATTTCTGAATTTTGTTATGATAAACAATACTTCCCGGCGAATGTCCAGGAACGTGATACACCGTAAAAACTTCTCCTTCAAGCTCAAGCTCATCTCCTTCTTCAATGTATTGAAGATCTACATTGATGTGTTCAAGATCAATTCCGAATCTCATGCCGCTGATCTGAAACATATCCAGTACTTCTTTATCTTCTTTATGCATCAGAACAGGAACTTTATAAGTGTCAAAAGCCCACTGCAGTCCTAAAATATGATCAATATGAGCATGTGTAAGCAGAATTTTTTGAATATTCAGTCCGTTATCCAAAACGAATTTTTCAATTGTCTGAGTTTCTTTTGCATTCATATTTCCGGGATCAATCAACCATGCATTTTTATTATCATTATAAATAATGTATGTATTCTCACTGGCAAAATTGAAAACGAAACTTTGGATATTCAACATATTTTTTTATTTATTGCAAAAATAGAAACAAATTGATTTTATATAACGAACTTCTGTATAAATTTTTGTGATGTAATACAATATTGCTTTTTGAATGACCAATATTGGAATTACCATTTCTCCGTAAGATATTTCCAATATCTTTTCGGAACATGCTGAATGTGAAGCTTTGTATTTTTTCGTTCTTTAATATTCGTTTTAGTAAAATAACTTTGCCAAAGGGTTTGGTATTTTTTTTCTTCTTCGTGGAATTTTTGCTGGTATTGGTTTAAATCTAACCTTTCATCAGGATAAAAAAAATCGCAGTTTTCCAAATCGTAGAACAATCCGTAATGTCGTCGCAAATCATAAATCATCCATTTTTGATCCGCATATCGGTCTTTAAAATGTTTTCTGATTAAAGGTAATACATTAAAATCCGGATCAATTTTTGCGAAATAAATATCGTCTTGCATTTTCTCAAACCTAACGAAAGCAGTCATTCTGTGTCTTTCTCTGCTTACAGATTTGCAGATTTTAGCAATTTTCAAAATATCATCATTCGCAAAATTTTTCAGAACATTTTCTTCCGGGAATGTCACAGATTGCTTCACCACAGATAAAATTAATTTCTCTAATTCATTATCCTCAGAAAGGTAAACACGCAGCAAATCATTAATTCCCGATTTTCCGATACTTTTTTCCAGTTTATTGAGAACTCTTTCAGATTTTTCCTGCTGTGTTACAACCTCGTGGATCTCCGCAAACATATTTTCCTGAACAAAATTTTCCCGGTTTCGGATTTCCACGTCTTTATAACGATATTCAAAAACTTCAAATATCGCTGTAAAAAGTCCATCGAAACTGCCGTCGTAGAGAAGGGTTGTCATTGTTGAGTTGTAGAGTTGGAGGATTTGAGAGTTGTAGTGTTTGAAAGATTTAGCGCTGTCAGGCTAAGCGGAGCCGAAGCCTTCTGTCTAAGAAATCACATTATTAAAAATATTTTGGAACATCCCGGCTTCCGTGAAGCACTCTAACAATTCTGATATGACTATCCAAAATCCGATAAAAAATAATATGATTATCTTTTGGCAAACTGTATAAACCTTTTTTTATTTCATCCCGCTTTTTCCATAATTGCGGATTTAGAATTAACTTTTGAAAAATTTCTTCGATTTCTAAAATATATTTTTCCGCCTGGTCAAAACCGAATTCTTCCAAAGTATAATCAAAAATGTCTTCCAAATCTTTATCAGCAGCTTCAGATAAAATATAGAATTCTTTAGACATTACTTTTCTTTTGCTTTTTGGCTTGGATTATATCTTTTACAGAACGGGAACTCGATTCATTATTCCAGCCTTTTTCGATCTCAAGTTTCAAATCTTGAATTACTTTATGCCGATAAACTTCGTGAAGGCGTAAAGCATCCCGCACAACTTCACTTGCATTTTGAAAATCGCCCGATTCTATTTGTTTTGAAATATATTCTTCCTGCTTTTTTGTAAAACTGACATTCATTACAAAATCTTTTTTCGAAGTTACAAATTATGTCTAAATTTAGCAAATATGAACAATTGATTTGAACACTTCGACTAAGTTTACATTGAGCGAAGTAGAAACACTCAGTGTAACATTTCTAATACTATTTTTTTAATCTACGAATTGTCAGGCTGAGCGGAGTCGAAGCTTTTGTATTCTAAAATAAGGTCAATTGCTGAGAAAACTGATTCTGAAATTTGGACTGACTTCCGCCAATAATCAACTTTCTTAAATTTAAGTCCGTTAAATGCTTTAAAAATGGATTTCCGTAAGTGAAATCAATGAAATATTTTGCACGGTTAACGGCTGCTCCCAGTTTTTTAAGATGATCAATATTCAAAACCTGAAACTGTCTTGCGCTCACAATTTTTTGCGCAGTTTTTACACCAATTCCAGGAATCCTAAGAATCATTTTATAATCTGCTGTCTGCAAATTAACAGGAAATTGTTCTAAATGTCGCAACGCCCAACTTAATTTTGGATCTACTTCCAAATCCAGAAAAGGCATATTAAAATCCAGAATTTCATCTGCTTTAAAACCATAAAACCTCATCAGCCAATCTGATTGGTAAAGACGGTTTTCCCTCAAAACAGGAACTTCCGAAGTTATTGCAGGCAAACGATTATCAACCGTTACAGGAATATACCCCGAATAATAAACCCGTTTCATTCCGTAATTTTTATAAAAATGATCGGCAACTTTGATGATTTGCAAATCATTTTCGTTGGTTGCACCTACAATCATTTGTGTGGATTGTCCTGCCGGTGCAAATTTCGGAGCGCTACGGATAATTTTTTTCTCGTCTTTATATTGCTGGATGCCTTTTTGAACAATTCGCATTGGCTGAAGCATATCTTCGCGGTTTTTATCAGGAGCCAACAATTTCAATCCGGATTCTGTCGGAATTTCAAGATTGACAGACAGTCGGTCTGCATACAGAGCCGCTTCATTCATCAAATCATCACTTGCTCCGGGAATCGATTTCAAATGAATATAACCATTAAATTTATGTTCGGTTCTCAATTTTTTTGCCACCCGAACCAGACGTTCCATAGTTGTATCCGCATCTTTGAAAATCCCTGAACTCAAAAATAAGCCTTCTATGTAATTTCGCCGATAAAAACTGATGGTCAAATCCACAACTTCTTCTACTGTAAAAGCTGCACGTTTGATGTCATTTGATTTTCTGGAAACGCAATAAATGCAATCGTAAATGCAATGATTGGTCAATAAGATTTTCAGAAGCGAAACACAACGTCCGTCTTCAGTATAAGTATGACAGATTCCGCTTGCAGAACTGTCTCCCAGACCACCGTTATTTTTTCGTTTTCCACCGCTGGAAGAACACGAAACATCGTACTTGGCAGCATCTGCAAGTATTTCAAGTTTTTCTTTTATGCGGTCGAAATTCATAATGGCGTAAACGGATTTTAATTTTAATTACAATTTGTCAAATTTAGTTCCAAAATTGATAAATGTCAATCTTTTTTGATAGAAGTTATCAACGCTTTAAAGAGACAAATTAGTATATTTACACGTATCAATTTTATGTTATGAAATTGCGGGAGCATTTACATATTACTTATTAAGAAAAAACAAAAACAACATATGAATCATAAACCCGTTGAAGGTTTTTCCAAATTAACGAAGCAGGGAAAAATCGACTGGCTCATAAACGAGTATCTCGAAGGAAACAAAGAATATCAAAATATATTAAACCAATACTGGAACGAAAATGCTGATTTGCAGAAGCTCCACGACGAGTTTTCCGAAAATACCATTTCCAATTTTTATATGCCTTACGGAATTGCTCCGAATTTCCTGATTGACGGAAAGCTGTTTGCACTTCCGATGGCAGTTGAGGAAAGCTCCGTTGTAGCAGCAGCCTCAAAAGCAGCAAAATTCTGGATTGATAAAGGTGGTTTTAAAACAACGATCATCAACAATGAAAAACTGGGACATACCCACTTTATTTTTGATGTGGAAGCTCATAAACTTCTTCATTTTTTCAATTTTAAACTAAAGAAAAAACTGCTGCAAGCAACAGAAGATATCACCGCAAATATGAGAAAACGCGGCGGCGGGATTCTGGACATTAAGTTGGTTGATAAAACCTCCGAAATGCCAAACTATTATCAGCTGAAAGCAAGTTTTGATACGGTGGATTCGATGGGAGCTAATTTCATCAATTCCTGTCTGGAGCAGTTTGGTAAAACATTGAAACAGGAAGTGGCGGTAAGCGAAGATTTTTCTCAGGAAGAAAAAAATTCTTTGCAAATTGTGATGAATATTCTGTCCAATTTCACTCCGGATTGTATTGTAAGAGCTGAAGTTTCCTGCAAAATTGAAGATCTGAAAGATGACAGCGGAATTTCTAATGAAGAATTTGCCTGGAAATTTAAACAGGCAGTTACAATTGCTGAAATTGAACCTTTCCGTGCAACAACTCACAATAAAGGAATTATGAATGGAGTAGATGCCGTTGTCATTGCTACCGGAAATGATTTCCGAGCAACTGAAGCTTGCGCACACGCATACGCAGCGAGAAACGGAAAATATTCATCTCTCACACATTGTACCATTGATAACGGAATTTTCAGATTCTGGATTGATCTTCCGATTTCTGTTGGTGTTGTTGGCGGATTGACCAATCTTCATCCGTTGGTAAAATTTTCATTAGCACTTCTTGGAAAGCCTTCGGCTCAGGAGTTAATGAGTATTCTGGCGGTTTCCGGACTGGCTCAGAATTTTGGAGCATTACGTTCTTTGGTTACAACGGGAATTCAGAAAGGACATATGAAAATGCACCTTTTCAATATTCTGAATCAGTTTAACGCAACGGAAGAGGAAAAGCAATATTTTGTGACCTACTTTAAAGATAAAACGGTGAGTCATCACGAAGTGATTGCGGAATTGGAAAAGTTGAGAAGTAGATAATAACGTGAAAAGAATAATCATCATATTAGTTCCTGTTTTATTTAATTTTTCTTTTGCACAAAGTGATAAGGAAATATTGGATGTAAAAGGAGAAAGAGAAAAAATATACACTCAATTTCAGGAGAATAAATCGGAATTGTATAAAAAGTACATTCTTAAACACCCTGTTATATTCGAAAAACAAAGTAAAACTGAGAAAAAAGTACATGATTCCTTAGCGAGGTTAGATTACGGTAAGTACAAAAAAGAATTACAATTATGTAAAATAAAAAAAATAGAAGAACTGAAAAAATTGTTAAATACACTAAACAATCAGCATCCATTAATTGGAAAAAAAATGGCCTATTTGAAAGATTATCCAAACGAGGTTGAAAGAATAAATAAACTTAGAGATAGTGAAGATTTTTCTGGAATTGAATTTTTAGGAATTCCAAACGATCAAAGAGGTAGCTATGAAAATCTATCTGCCGGTAGAAATGAAATTAACCAGAATTTTCTTAGCTATTTTCAGTCACTTAAGTTAAAAGAGTTCAATGAAATTCCTTTGTCTGCAAAAATTTATTTTATTTTGGATACAGATGGATACTTAAAAAAAAATAAAACCAATATCTGGAGATGAGGAGTTTTCTTATCTGTCCGCTATAGTTTTATATGAAATGAATAAAAAATATTTTAATTACATTCTAATCACAGAACATATATTGCCAATAAAGACAAGTACAGAATAAAGAATTTAATAATGAAAACAATCACTTTAGTCTTCGGAGCTGTTTACGGAATGCTATCTGTCATTCTAGGCGCTTTCGGAGCACACGCTTTGAAAAAAATACTATCTGTGGAAAGACTGGAAAGTTTTGAAACAGGCGTAAGATACCAAATGTATGCTGCTTTTTTTCTATTAATTGTAGGCTACATTTTGAAATTTGAAACCAAAACCGAAAACTGGATTTCCTGGTTGATGATTTTCGGAACAATTCTCTTCTCTTTCAGTATTTACGGATTGAGCATGCAGGATTATTTCGGGATGAATCTGAAATTTCTCGGACCAATCACTCCGCTTGGAGGATTATTGATGATTCTGAGCTGGACGTTGCTGATTTTCTATTTTGTTAAAATGAAAATGTAATATTCTCAAGATAAATGAAGAATTTATGCGTTTCGGCGCGGCGGCTTTGCCGCCGCGCCGAAATTTTAGTCAAAGATCAAATTTAATTATATTTCTTCCATAGGATTCCAAAAAATATTTTTAAAATTCCTGATTTTTAAATTTTCCACTTCTATACCTTCTTTTTCCAATCTTGTTTGAAACTCAGGAACCGACAGTAAACCTGATGATGAAATGACCCGATGCGCCGGAACATCATCAGGGCATCCTCCCATTGCTTTTCCTACATGGCGGGAGTGATTTGGAAAACCAACAGCTTTTGCGATAGCGCCGTAGCTCGTTACTCTGCCTTTCGGAACCAGTTTTGTAATTTGCCATACCTGTTTTTTAAATATTTCGTTCATAATATTTATAGCATAATTTTTGGATAATTTTTATTCTAAGCAGTTATTCCGGCAATCAGACAATTTTGAATATTGTTTTCATTAAATGACTCTTTCATATCTTTAATTATAATTAAAGATATGAAATAAGCGTGATTTAAGATACACATACGGATGAAGATAGTTTTTTAAATAGAATAAAATTTACTTATGAAGAAATCAGTTTTTAAAATTTTAAATAAGATTAACAAAGCTATTCTGCCAAAACTAAGTGATAAGGATCCGGCCAAGCTGACCAAAATCCAGAAAGGAATATTGGCTTACCGCTACTTTGTATTGGTAAATTCATTAGACTGACTTAACGAGAAGTTTTTGTTAATTTATAGAGTATAAAAGCAAAATACAATTGCGTATCTTTGCAGCATGATACGTATTACAAAAATTTTTACATTCGAAACTGCTCATGTTTTATATAATTATGATGGTAAATGTAAAAATATGCATGGACATTCTTACAAACTTTTCGTAACGGTAAAAGGAAGACCAATTAATGATCTTGATCATCCTAAAAATGGAATGGTGGTAGATTTTGGAGATATAAAAACGATTGTAAAGTCTGAAATTGTAGATGTTTGGGATCATGCTGTACTCATCAACGGATTGTCTCCTCATAAGCAATTGGGTGAGGATCTCGAAGAAAAAGGGCATAAAGTAATTTATTGCACCTTTCAGCCAACCTGCGAAAATATGTTGTATGCTATTGCAGCCAAAATAAAATCTAAACTTCCGGAAGGAATTTCTCTTGCCTATCTTAAACTTCACGAAACCGAGAACTCCTACGGAGAATGGTTTGCTGAGGATAATTAATACGAAAGATTTAAAACGTTAAGTCGTGCTTAAAACAACCATTCATTTAGAGCCCGGAAAAAAAGTATATTTTGCTTCTGACCAGCATTTTGGAGCTCCTAATCCTAAAGAAAGTAAAATTCGCGAAGAAAAGTTTATCCGTTGGATGAATGAAATTAAAGAAGATGCGCAGGTTTTATTTCTCATGGGTGATCTGTTTGATTTCTGGCATGAATGGAACCACGTAATTCCTAAAGGTTATGTACGTGTTTTAGGAAAAATTGCTGAATTGAAGGATAGCGGAATCCAGATTTATTTTTTTGTCGGAAATCATGATTTGTGGATGAAAGATTATCTTGAAGATGAGATTGGCTGTACTGTTTTCTACAAAAAACAGTATTTTGAAATGGGAGGAAAGCAGTTTCTCTTGGCTCACGGAGACGGTTTGGGACCGGGAGATAAAGGTTATAAAAGGATGAAAAAGGTGTTTACCAATCCTGTCGCTCAGTGGTTTTTCAGATGGCTGCATCCGGATATTGCAATGAAAATTGCTTTGTATCTGTCTCAGAAAAACAAAATGATTTCGGGAGACGAAGATAAAGAGTTTTTAGGAGAGGATAAAGAGTTTTTAATTATCTACTCTAAAAAGAAACTGGAGAAGGAAGATATAGATTATTTTATCTATGGTCACCGTCATTTACCCATGGTTTTAAAATTGGAAAAGAATTCAAAATACATTAATTTGGGTGACTGGATATCTTATTTCACCTACGGAGTTTTTGAAAATGAATTTGAACTGAAAACTTTTGAGGCTGTAAAATAAAAAATTACCCCTAAAAGAGGTAATTCTCAATAAAGGCTATAAACCCCTTATTATTAATCCATATTCTGGTACGAATATACACAAAATATTAAACCAAATTTTTATTTACTTCTTAAAGTGTGAATTATTTTTGATTGGAAGATATAATTGCCTCAAAATGAGTAATTAAATTTATATAAAGCAGTGAATTAAGTTGAAAAATATATTTAATATAAAGAACGAACAGGATTTTTTGGAAGCTTCGTTGTCAGCGTTTACATTTCAGTATCATCATGTAGAGGTGTACAGGAAATTTGTAGATTATCTCAATATCAATCCTGAGAGTGTTGATTCTTTGGACAAAATTCCGTTTCTGCCGATAGAGATGTTTAAAAATCATAAAGTTCTCAATAAAAATATTTCTTCAGATCTGTATTTCCAGAGCTCAGGAACTACGATGATGAATCTTTCTAAGCATTATATTGCTGATGAGAGTATTTATCAGGAAAGTATTGTAAGGAGCTTTGAGCAATTTGTTGGCAAGCCGGAAGATTTTATTTTTCTCGGACTTTTGCCCAGTTATCTTGAACGCAAAAATTCATCTCTCATTTATATGGTAGACTATCTGATGAAGAAATCTGGTGAAAAAGAGAACGGATATTTTTTGTACAATCATGAAGACTTGCTTCATCTGTTGAATTTTCTGAAAGGTAAAAAAGTAATTCTTTTCGGAGTTTCTTTTGCACTTCTGGATTTTTTAGATTATTGTCTGCAAAGCACTCAGAACCTTGAGCATTCTGATACACTTACTGTGATTGAAACAGGAGGGATGAAAGGAAGAAAAGAAGAAATGACAAAAGATGAATTACTGAAAATTCTGCAAAATGGTTTTGGAACCGATAAAATATTTTCAGAATATTCTATGACCGAATTACTTTCTCAGGCATATTCTTTAGGAAATAATGAATACCAGTGTCCGGACTGGATGAAAATTTTAATCAGAAACACCGAAGATCCTTTCAGTTATGAAAAGGAGGGGAGAACAGGAGCAATTAATATTATTGATTTGGCAAATATTCATTCCTGCTCATTTATTGCAACTCAGGATTTAGGTAAAATAGAGAAAGATAAATTTCAGATATTGGGAAGGATTGATCATTCCGATATTCGCGGTTGCAGTCTGCTTGTAAGTTGATGACAATTGGTTTATTATATAAATTAAATCGTGTTAAAAATAGAAGAACTCGTTCATGCATTCATTTATTCTCAATGTGATTTTGAGAAAGAAATTGTTCTTACCAATCATTTTCAGGCAGATTGGGAAGCAGATATTCTAATCATTAATTCTGAGGGTTTTAGTCACGAAATAGAAATAAAACTTTCTAAAAGTGATTTCAAAAATGATTTTAAAAAATCGTACACCAATAATTCTACAGGAGAAAAATATCTGAAACATGACAAGATATGCTGCGGTGATTATATCTGCAACACATTCAGTTTTCTGCTTCCGATGGGAATGATAGAACACTCTTCAATACCTTCACATTGCGGAATTATTGAATTTTACCACAATGTAGATTCCTGGGAAACTGAATTTTATGAAATCCGCAAACCCCCGAGAGTGCATAATGATTCTTACTGGAAACTTACAGATAAGGATTTGTTCATCAGAAAAATGGCACTCAATCTTCTTTATCGTAAAATGGAAATTAAAGGAAAGCACGAAGAACTTATTTTTAAAAATCCTTTTGATTTAAAAAATAAAAAATAAAAAAAATCCTGCCTCAATAAAAAATGAAGCAGGATTTATCTCATAAAAAGCCGCTGATCTATAATACTTTATGTTCAGGCTTTTCAATCAGTAAATTGTAAGTGAAAGCGGCAACAATACCGCCCAAAACCGGAGCAACAATAAATAGCCAAAGCTGCGAAAGTGCTTCTCCACCTGCAAAAATAGCAGGACCAATACTTCTTGCAGGATTTACAGACACTCCTGTTATTTTTATGCCTACAATATGAATAAGGACTAAAGAAAAACCAATTGCTAAACCGGCAAATCCGCCATTGATGTTTTTCGTTGAGGTTGATCCTAAAATAACCATCAAAAAGATAAAAGTAAACACAAACTCTGCAACAAATGCAGCAGTCATATTGTAAGCATCCAGATAACCGGTTCCCCAACCGTTAGAACCCAATGCCCATTCTCCTATAACAGCACCGGGATGATTGGTGAAAATTATGTAAAGAACTCCTGCTCCTATTATCGCACCTGCGATTTGTGCAACAATATAAAGAATCGCTTCATCCAGTCTCATTCTTCCGGCGGCAACCATTGCTATTGAAATTGCAGGATTGATATGACACCCTGAAATATGTCCGATTGCGTATGCCATTGCGATTACACTCAGACCGAATGCAAAAGAAATTCCCAGAAGTCCGACTCCTGTTGTGCCATCTGCACCGGCAATTACTGCGCTTCCGCAGCCCATGAGAACAAGTACCATTGTGCCAATCATTTCGGCAGCAAATTTTGATGTTTTTGAAATCATTTTAATGTTTTTTAATTTATTAAATGCTAATGTACAAAAATTAATTATTCAATTAATTAGATTATTTGGTGGTTTTTAATAAATAATCTGATGTTAATTTTAAATTATTAACAAAAAATAACTATATTTAGACACATTTTCATTTTTCACGTACAATATCATGTATAATAATTCTAAAATAATTAATTATGAGTTTAAAATCTACTTTTTTCAAAATGCTGTTTTTTCTGACCGGAATATTTATCTCTGCTCAAAACAGTATTCTTTTGGTGTCTTCTGCTACAGGAGCTAAGAAAATTCTCCGTTTGAGTTCGTCAGACGGTTCAGTCATCAATGCGAACTTTATTGATATGACGGCACAAAATCCCGGAACGGTAAAAGGTATTGCTCAGGTAAATGATAGGATATGGGTTACAGATCAAACGGGTGATAAAATTTACATCTACGATTTATCAGGAGCTTATGTGTCTACAATCTCTTCAGGATTAGATAATTTACGCGGCATTAATGTCGTTAATAATGAGGTTTGGGTTACTAATGCTGGAAGTGCAAATGGTGCAACCGCAAACTCAATCGTCCGCTTCAGTTTAACGGGAACTCTTTTAGGAACTTATCCGGCTCCGAATACATCAATATTTGATGTGCTGGATAACAATAACGGGACGGTGTATGTTTCGGGTTTAGACATCAATGGCATTCAGAAAATTAACTATTCAGGAGTTTCGCAGGGAAATCTTGTTCCTTCGGGAGTTTTTCAGAATTTACAGCAAATAAATTTTACATCCAATGGAAATATTATTGCAGCGGTTTTCCAAAATAATTCTACCTCCGGAAATAATGCCGGAGTATATGTAATTTCATCAGCAAACGGAAGTATTCTGAATTATTATCCGGTAAGTAGTGGGAACCTTAGAGGTGTTATTCAGGCTGACAACGGAAATATTCTTTATACTACAGGAAGCGCATTATTTTCTATTAATACAGCAACTGGCGTTCAGACACAATTGGTTACTGGTCAGTTTCAGTATCTTACAAAAGCCACATTGCCCAATCTATCAGTGAATGATGTGCAGAAAGATTTTGCTAAATTTTTTCCAAATCCGGCAACCGATTTTATCATTATTAAAAGTGACAAGCCTTTACAGCAGATACATATTTTTGCGTCAGACGGAAGATTAGTAAGAAAACAAGCGGTAAATAATGAGACAAAATACAGGCTGAATATATCAGACTTATCCACAGGAAATTATTATCTCCAGATAGAATCAGAATCCAAAATGATGAGACATCAGTTCATCAAAAAATAGTTTCTGGTAAAAATTCAATCTTACAGGCTTTATATAATTAAAGCCTGTTTTTATGAGAGCTATAATGTATAAATGCTGAACTTGTTTAAAGTAAAAGAAAGAATGAAAACTTTATGAAAAAGTTGTTTCATTCTTTCAAAAAAAAGTTTGTTAAGCAAAGATATTATAAAAAAGAGATTTGTCCGTATTTATCATTAGGAGAAAAGAAAAATAACTCCAAAGTATTGTTGGAAGATGTTGTAAGAGCTATTCTATATCGTCTTAAAACAGGCTGTCAATGGCGGGAACTTCCTATGAAACAGTTTTTTGAAGTAGAATATAGCTGGAACAGTGTTTACCAGCATTTTGCAAGATGGAGTAAAAATGGAAGCTGGGAAATGATCAAACAAAGACTCTTAGAAAAGTACAAAACACTTTTGGACATGAGCTGTATTCAGTTGGACGGATCCCATACAATATCAAAAAGAGGAGGTGAGAATGTTGGCTGTCAGGGAAGAAAAAAAGCAAAGACGAGCAATATGCTTTTTATTTGTGATAATAATGGTCTTCCTTTAAGCTGTTCGGAAGTTACTTCCGGAAACCATCATGATGTTTTTGAAATCGAACAACAATTGCATATGATGTTGAAAGACATAAAGAAATCCGAAATTAGGACAGATTACCTTTTTCTAAATGCTGACGCAGGCTTTGATGCTTGGGAATTGAGAAACTTTTGTATAAAAAATGATCTGTTTGCCAATATTGATTTCAATAAAAGAAACGGCAATATCTCAGATAGAGAAGAAATTTTTGATAAAGAACTTTACAAAAGAAGAATCGTCATTGAGCGAATGAATGCATGGATAGACGGATTCAAAGCACTATTAATAAGATATGAGACTAAGGAAAAACATTGGAGAGACTTACACTTGTTAGCTTTTGTCTGCATTCTAATTAGGAAACTTTAAACAACTTCGCTAAAAAATATTAACTGAAAATTTGTTATATTTGAAAAGTTTACAGATTAAATGAAGTTTAAGTTGAAATTATTTTAATGAAAAAGCTGCTGTATTTTTTTCTTTTTTTATTAGGTCATGTTTTTTATTCTCAGTCATCACAGAAGATTAGTCCGTGCTACGATTTGAAAGAGGTGTTGAAAGTTCAGCCAACTTTTCTTTATCAGCCTCATCTGGACGCTTCAAGAAGTTTTAATGTGAAAATCCTGGAAACTACAGCTCACGTTCAGAGATATATCAATAAAGGTAAATTCCATACTGTTAAAAAAAGTGGTAAAGGTTTCAGAGTGCAAAAACTGGATTACAGTAGAGCATATTTGGTCTCAAAAGCGAAAATTACATTAGAAAACATCGGAGCAAAATTCAGCAAAGAGACCAAAGGTCAGACTTTTACCGTTTCGTCACTCACAAGAACGCTTGAGGATCAATGCAGATTGCGAAAAGTCAACAGCAATGCGTCGTTAGGCATCAGTTCCCATAATTATGGAAATTCTTTCGATATTTCTTATGTGAGATTTAATAATGTTCTTCGAACCAATCCTAAACTGGAAGCGGCATTAGAAAAAGTCTTAAAGCATTACGCCAATCTGGGGCGTATCTATTACATTAAAGAAAGGCAGCAAAGCTGTTTTCATATTACCGTAAGAAATTACTGATTAGATGAGGAGTATTTGATATTCTACAATTATCTTCAAGTATAAATAATTAAGACAGAAGTAAGCTGACTGAAAAGGTTACTATATTTATATGTTGCGGATAATCAATTTTCAGCCGTTAATTTGGAAATTATCAAGGGAAAGGCATTACAAAACACTACAAAACCACACTTTCTCCATCTTCCGGAACAAAAACTTTTTCCAGCAACTGATGATTTTTAAGTTCATTGCGAAGTTGAATTCTCGTGGTTGGGCAATGATTCAGCGCTTCCAAATGATTGGCAAAAACTTTTCCGGGTGCATTTTTGATGAATTTTAAAATATCATCCATCGTCATCAAAAGCGGTTTTCCAAAATCCAGTTGAGCGCTTCCGCACGCCAAAACCGAAATGTCGGGTTTCAGTTCCTGCAAAACCCGATCTACGTGTTCTGTATAAACAGTATCTGCACTGATGTAGATGGATTTTTCATTTGGAAATTCCACATAAAAACCCATCACATTTCCCATTGGTTTTGCAATAAATCCGTATCCGTGAATGGCAGGAATTCCGATGATTTTCCCGCCCAAAAAGCCGTATTCTTTCCAAAAATCTAGACTTTCAGCAATGTTTAATCCTCTTTTTTGGAGTGTTTTTTCATCATTTTTGGAGCAAATAACAGGAATGTTTTTCTCTTTCAAAAACGCTTCTGCGTCTTTGTCCAAATGATCGGGATGCAAATGCGTAATCAAACAATGCGTCACTTTTTCTAAAACGGAATCGCTGTTGGAAGGTAAATCTACCAAAGGATTTTTCCTCGGTTTGAAACGGAAAAGCGTGAAAGGCAAACTCGAACCTTTTTTGCCCAACATAGGATCGACTAAAATAAATTTTTCTTGTGTTTCTATAACCAAAGTGGCGTTACGAAGATGATGTAGTTTCATTTTTTTTAAAATTTTAAATTTTTGTAAATATGAAACGACGGAGCGATGCAAGTCATTGATTGGAATCAAGAAATTTCTTTTTTTCGAGTTTTTTTGCGTGAGGGATTGCAGTGGAAATCTTTTTTGTGAGGAACGAACAAAAAAATTGGAACGAAAAGCCCGACCTGACTGAAGAATGAAGGAAGGGCACGCCCAAATTTTAAAAAATCCGTTTCCGAATTCTACTCAATGTTTCGGGCGTTATTCCCAGATACGAAGCAATGTGATACTGCGGAATCTGTTGCAGCCAATTCGGTTGATGTTGCAACAAAATTTTGTAATTTTCTTCGGCGGTATTAATGAATTGGCTGAATTCATCTTGTTCTTTTTTCTCAATAATCCGTTGAAAAATTTCGTCCACAAAGAGTTTTCCGCAACTGTATTCCTTCAAAAAATGAAGGAATTTTTCTTTGGATAAGGTTCTGATCTGTACATCGGTCACACATTCCTGATTTTTGCGGGTCGGTTTTTCGGAAACAAAGGAATAGAAATCGGTTACAAATTCTTTGTCAAGAAAAAAATCAATGTTTTTCTCCTTTCCGTTGTTGGCATAAAATTCCCGAATAATTCCGCTGTCCAAAAAACGAAGTTCTTTTTCTGTTTCCCCAAAATGCAAAATGGGCTGGTTTTTTTTGTACATTTTGGTTTCAAAAGAATGCACAAAAAGCTCCAACTCTTCTTTGTTAAAAGGAAATTCGGTAATGAAAAACTGGTACAGTTGGTCGTTTTCGGGCTTCATCTTGCAGGCAAAATTAAGCAAAAAACAACCCCGAAAGCAACGTTTATCGATTGCCCACCAAAACTTTTTTCAAATCGCCTTTTTCTTTAATGAGCAATAGCAATACATAAGGTGCAAAAACAATAATCCCGATTACACCAGCAATAATGGCGATAACGATAGATGATCCAGAAAAATGATTACGCCACATAATCCACAAAGCCGAAAGGGTAAGGTAAGAACTAAAATCAAGGTTAAACTGCCCATTCCAATCTATGTTTTTGATGTTGGCGATAAAAACACTTAGTAAATCAGCGCCTTCTTTTTGAAACACCAAAATGGTGTACACCAAAACAGCCAAAGCTTGTAGAGCTAAAAGAACCTTTAGAAAATTAGAATTGTTCATTTTTTATTTTTTTTGAGTTAATTAAATTCCTAATACATTATTTAGTATGCTTTTCAGGCGAAAAATCGGCAGGAAAAGCTTGATGGTATATTTAGTTGTTTAAAGTGAGTTAAAATTTAAAATTCACTTTGCTGTAAACTCCTTCGGAGTTTTATCTGTGTAGTAATAATGTTCAAAATCATTCTGCGTTCCGTAGGAATGCTATCTATAAGTATTGAATTTGGAATATTTTTATTGCAATCCTACGGATTGCGCTTGGTCTAATTGCTATTATCTCTACACAGATTCTGCTCCTAAAGGAGCACTTATGATTTTTTGCAACGATTTTTTTACTTTAGACAAGCTTATTTTCGGGAAAAAACCTGTGAAAATCAGAGTTTTAAATGTGCAAAAATCTGCGTGAACACTTTTTTGCAGAAAATCAAATCTATGAATACCTTTTCAAGCTTTTGCAGCTTTCCAGAGCGGCCCAACTGCAATCAGCAACACCAAAATATTAATAAACGCATTACTCGTATTTCCCGATGCTACAGAACCCGCACTATCCAAGAAAAACCACGC
Organism: Chryseobacterium sp. L12; assembly: GCF_056133985.1. Classification (NCBI taxonomy): domain Bacteria; kingdom Pseudomonadati; phylum Bacteroidota; class Flavobacteriia; order Flavobacteriales; family Weeksellaceae; genus Chryseobacterium; species Chryseobacterium sp. L12. The sequence goes on from NZ_JBVYOF010000001.1 coordinate 442,553, forward strand.
CAAAAGTCCCGCTAAAACTGCTTTTCTTACTTCATTTGGTGCTTTATCGTAGACCCATTTTTGCAAAAACCAGATGCAAACACCCCAACCAAACAAAAATCCGCCCGTTAAAGCACTCAAAAATCGGGTGGTTGGTGCTTCGTAATTCTGCAATCCGTCCAGCGGAAGACTCAGCAAATCCAAAGACCAGCGTGCCGGTTCCGAAGTTGGCAACATTGTTCCCAAAAAGAAAATCGGACCAAAAGAACCCACGACAATTGCGGTAATTTTCAGGTAAAACTTGTGAAATTCTTGTGTCATTATCTAAATTTTTTGCAAAATTAGTCCTACAAAAGTTCAGATTGTAGACGCTTGCGTACAAAATGATAGATTAATTTTTTTGGGCGCCTTTTTCCGCCCTCTGTTCCCGCTTTTTTGTAAATCCCCCAAAGCTTTTGCCATTCCGGAATTTACAAAAAGAGCTCCACTCAGGTCGGGGCGCAACAGCAACAAAGTTTAGTACCTTGGGTATAAAACAGGAGATTATTGAAAATGTCACTCAAAATTTTTAGCAATTCTTTTCAAATTTTCAAAATAATGCGAAATCCATTCAAAACTAATATTCTCGGGGTTTATTTGAAGGAAAAAATTTTCCAAAGCCAGTTCAAAAATACTTTCCAACTGCTTTACCGAAAGTTTCAGTTGCAAATCGTTTGCCCAGACTTTTACAAATTCATTTCCTATAATTTGGTTCGATTTTTCCAGCGTTTCCCGAAATTCTTTTTTCTGTTGATTAAACCGAAGTTGGCGGTTAAAAAGTAAATCGGTTTTATGTTCCACCAAAATTTCTATCAACTCAGGTTGTATAGTTTGAGCCAATTTCTCTTTTTCGGCAATAATCTTAGATTGTTCCAAATGATAATTCAGGAGTTCTTCTACAAAGAGTTGCATATTCGCAAAATGATGATAAAAGGAAGACTTGCTAATCCCGATTTTTTTGGCAAGCGTTTCTATTTTCAAGGCATTTTCGCCCTGCAACGCCAATATTTCGTAGCCAGAGGTTATCCAAATGGATTTTGTTTGGGTCATTTTTTACTAGGTGTAATTCTTTTTTATAACTTATTCCTGATGATTTTCTGCGTGCATCGGAGAAAAATTCTGCGAAAATCTGTGGAAATTATTGCTCCCCAATCACTTTCTTTCGGTGTTCCAATCCCCATTCGATGATTTGATAAATCAGTTGTTTGATGGACGCTCCGTGATCCGTCATTCGGTATTCCACGGCAATCGGCGATTCTTGGATAACGACTCTTTCTATCATTTTCAGGTCTTCCAAATGGCGTAATTCTTTGGTTAAAGTAGAAGAAGTAATGTTTTTTAAATCCAATTTCAATTCGTTAAACCGTTTCGATCCATCGCAGAGTTTTGCCAAAATCAATCCACGCCATTTTCCACCAATAATTTCCAATACATCGGCAACTACTAATGCGCCTTGTTCTTTTGAAGTGACTTTCAGCATAGGTATCTTTTTATATACTTGTATTTTTTTACTACTAGGTAGCAAATATATACTTAATATTTATCTTTGCAAAAAAAATAAGACAATTATGAGCATTTTATTGAATCCTTTTTCGAAAGGAAACTTTACCCTAAAAAATCATATCGTAATGGCTCCAATGACCAGAAGCAGAGCCATTGATAATATTCCCAACGATTTGATGGCAACCTATTACGCCCAAAGAAGCGGCGCCGGACTCATCATTACCGAAGGAACGTCGCCATCGGCAAATGGTTTGGGTTACAGCAGAATCCCCGGAATTTTTAGCCCAGAACAAATAGAAGGTTGGAAGAAAACAACCGCTGCCGTTCACGAAAACAACAGCAAAATTTTTGTACAATTGATGCACACCGGTCGTGTTGCCCACGATATTAATTTACCAAAAGGCGGAAAAGTAATCGGCGTTTCGGACATTAAAGCAGCAGGAGAAATGTATTCCGATGGTGTAGGAATGAAGGAACATTCGCAACCAGTGGCTTTAACCACCGATGAAGTGTATGACGTGATGAACGAATACGTTTCGGCTGCGAAAAACGCTGTGGAAGCGGGTTTTGACGGTGTAGAACTGCACGCTGCAAATGGCTATTTGTTGGAACAATTCCTGAATCCGAACGTAAACAACCGAACCGATGAATTTGGCGGAAGCATCGAAAATAGAGTGAAATTTTTAATTGAAACGGCTCAAAAAGTCGCCAATGAAATTGGTAAAGAAAAAGTAGGATTGCGAATTTCGCCGTTTTCTACGTTCAACGATATGCAGCCGTACAGCGAAGAAGAAGTGAATGCAACCTACACCTATTTGGCGGCGGAACTGAACAAAATCGGGATTGCGTATTTGCATTTGAGTTATAATCCGCAAGTTTCTGAAACATTGATGAAGGGTTTAAAAGAAAATTTCGATGGTGTGATGATTCTTTGCAACGGACTTACTGCTGAAACCGCTGAAACGGCTTTGCAAGAAGGTTTTGCGGATTTGGTAGCGTTTGGAAGAAATTACATTGCTAATCCAGATTTCGATCAGCGTTTGGCAAAAGACGCTCCGCTAAACGAAATAGATTATAATACGCTGTACACACCGGGAGTGGAAGGTTTTACGGATTATCCTTTTTTGAATAACAATTAAAATGTGATGAACAGGTCGCTCCTACGGAGCTGAACTTGCGGTATGAATGAAAGTTCTATTAACAGTTTGCTCCTACGGAGCTAAATGGAAAATAAGTAGGATTTAGTTCGTTTATCAAATTGAAAATTACACAATCAAATGTATTGTAAAAATCCCGTAGGGATTTACTGTTAGTAGAAAAGATGAATTCGTGAAAAACGAAGCTCCGTAGGAGCGACCTGTTAAGAACGACAAGCAAACATTAATTTAGCATTGTTCTAAAAAAATCCTATAGGGATTTAATGTTAATAGAAAAGATAATTTTGTTAAAAGCGAAGCTCCGTAAGAGCGATCTTCTTTGTATAAAATAGAAATATTGAAAAGCTAATAAAGCAAAAAAATCGCGAAGGGATGCACTGTTAATAGAAAAAGTAAAATAGGCGAAGCGAAGCTCCGTAGGAGCGACCTATATATTGACGCTTCAAAAATTAATGTGTTTCGATTCTGATAATTTCTTCGAATGGTTGCAGCCCGACCTGAGTGGAGCTCTTTTTGTGAGGAGGAACGACGAACAAAAAAGCGGGAACGGAGGGCGGAAATAGCTGCCATAAAAAAATAAAAAACGTGCTATTCGATGAAATCAAATAGCTGCCCAAAAAAACAAGAAATAAAAATTTAAACAATGAAAGCAATACAATACACGGCATTTGGAAATGCAGACGTAGTAACAGAAAATGAAGTGCCAAAAGCGGCGATAACCCAAGAAAATCAGGTGTTGGTAAAGGTAAAAGCATTTACCATCAATCCTTTGGATATGAAAATCCGACAAGGTTATATGCAACAAGTATATCCGGTGCAATTTCCTTTCACACCAGGTTTGGATGCTGCGGGAATCGTAGAAGCGGTAGGAAGTGAAGTGAAAAACTTCAACATGGGCGATGAAGTAATGGTGTCGGCAATGGGCGGAACGTATGCCGAATATTGCGTAGTTCCGGAGCAAAATGTAGCGAAAAAACCTGCCGAAATTTCGTTTGAAGAAGCGGCTGCATTGGTGATTCCGATGGCAACGGCTCAGTCGCTTTTGGTGAATGTAGGAAACGTACAAGCTGGGCAAAAAGTGTTTGTTCAAGGAGCTTCTGGAGCGGTTGGTGCAGCGTTGATTCAACTGGCGAAAGCGTTGGGAGCGTATGCAATAGGTACAGCTTCGGGCGAAGGCGTGGATTTTATTAAAAATTTGGGTGCCGATGAAGCGATTGATTATAAAACGCAGGATTTTACGCAATTGGTAAAAGAAGCGGATTTGGTGATTGATTGTGCGGGTGGACCGTCGCAAAATGCCTTGTTTGAAGTGCTGAAAAAAGGCGGAACATTGTTGAGCATCACAATGCCGCCATCGCAAGAATTGGCGGAACAATTTGGCGTGAAAGCACAGTTCGTTTCATCGGATTTATCGGCAAAAAATATGCAATACGGTTTGCAATTGCTTGCCGAAGGAAAACTGAAACCTTCTGTAGCCCAAACTTTTACGATGAGTCAAGCTGCCGAAGCTCAAAATTTAGTTTCCGCAGGCGGCGTTAATGGGAAGGTGGTTTTGACGGTGGGATAAGTGATTTAATCTCCAAAAAAAAATTCCAAGAAGCAGATGTTTCTTGGAATTAATTATAAGAATCAGTTTCGTTTATATTTTTTTGAATAATATAAATGCATTTCTTTTATATATCCGTGACACTTATAAATTGCATTAGTGATTTCAAAAAGAACCAGAACACTTGTGAGCTTTGTAAATAATTATCTAGAAACGGAATAACTGATTTACAATTCTTTTATTTTGCTTACTTTTGCACCCGAAAAACATTCACATACATTATTCATCATTAATATTCATAAAAGATGCTTTCGGTTCAGGGTTTAGGTTTACATCATTCGGGAAATTATTTGTTTCAGAACGTTAATTTCACTATCAAAAAAGACGATAAAATTGGTCTTGTAGGAAAAAACGGAGCAGGGAAATCTACGCTGCTGAAAATGCTTTCAGGAGAAATTTCTTTTTATGAAGGAAATGTTGTGCCGGAAGGAAATATTACGATTGGCTTCCTTAAACAGGATCTTGATTTTGTAAAGGGAAGAACGGTCTGGAACGAGACCATGCAGGCTTTTGAGCAGATCAATGCCTGGAAAGAAGAATTGGAGGAAGTAAATCATCAGATGACGGTAAGAACGGACTACGAAAGTGATTCTTATACTGATCTTATCAATAAAATGACTGAACTGAATGATCTCCTGATGCATCACGATGCCTACAATCTGGAAGGAGATATGGAGAAAGTGCTTTTCGGTCTTGGCTTTAAAGCAGATGATTTTCAGAAAATAACAGATGAATTTTCCGGAGGATGGAGAATGAGAATTGAGCTGGCTAAGCTTCTTCTTCAAAAGAATGATATTATGCTTCTGGATGAGCCTACCAATCACCTGGATATGGAATCTATCATCTGGCTGGAAAACTTTTTGAAAGATTATCCGGGAGCAATTGTTTTGGTAAGTCACGATAAGCAGTTTATGACTGCGGTCTGCAACCGAACGTTTGATATTAATAATAAAAAGGTTGATGATTATAAAGCCAACTATTCCAAATATCTGGTGATGCGTGAAGACCGCCGTGAAAAGCTGATTCAGGCAAAAAAGAATCAGGATGCGGAGATCAAGCAGATGGAAGATAATATCAATAAATTCCGTGCAAGTGCTACAAAAGCTTCTTTTGCCCAGTCACTGATCAAAAAATTAGATAAAATCGAAAGAATTGAGGTGGATAATGAAGACGTTTCTAAATTTAATATCCGTTTCGTACAGTCTGTAGTTCCCGGAAAAGTTATTTTTGAGGCAGAAAACCTGGGGAAATCTTACGGAGAAAAGAAAATTTTTGATAATGTAGATTTTATGGTTCAGCGAGGAGACAGAATTGCGCTTCTCGGACAAAACGGACAGGGTAAAACTACATTAGCTAAAATTCTTGCAGGAGATATTAAAGATTATTCAGGAAGCTGGAATTTAGGACATAATGTCAATATTGGTTATTTTGCTCAGAATCAGGAAGAGGTTCTGACTCCGAATAAAACGGTGCAGGAAGAAGCAGAAGATGCGGCTACCGAAGAAACCAGACCGAGAGTAAGAGATTTATTAGGTTCATTCCTTTTTCAGGGTGAAGCGGTAAATAAGAAAACGAAAGTGCTTTCCGGAGGTGAAAGAAACCGTTTGGCGCTGTGTAAGTTATTGTTACGTCCGTTCAATACATTGATTATGGACGAACCTACCAATCACCTTGATATTCAGTCAAAAGAAATCATTAAGCTTGCTTTGCAGAAGTTTGAAGGAACGTTGATTGTGATCTCTCACGACAGAGAATTTTTACAGGGACTTTGTGATAAAATTTACGAGTTCCGGGACGGGAAAATGAAGGAGTTTTTGGGCGACATCAACGAATATCTTGAATACAGACAAAAAGAGTCCATCAGAGAAATTTCAGCCGAAAAAGCTAAACTTCATGGTGAAGAAGCTAAAGCTGAAGTAAGGGTAAAGAAAGAGGAAAAGACATCCGGCAATGGCAGCGAGCAATCAACATCAGGAACTCTAAGCAAAGAACAGAAAAATATTCAGAACAAGCTGAAAAAAGTGGAAGAGCAAATTGCAGAGCTTGAGACCGCTATAGAAAAGTTTGAGGCTTCTTTTACTAAAGAAAATCCTTCTGAGGAAACCCTCGAAAAATACAATAAAACCAAAGAAAATCTGGATCTTGCTTTGCAGGAATGGGAATATTTGGGAACACAGCTTGAATAATTTCAGCATAAGGATTAAGATGGACTTTTACAGTTCATCTTTTTTTAGCTCATTCCGTTACATCACCTTCTAAAGTGAGCGTTAAATTTTCCTGTTCAAAATTTCCTTTCACGAAAACGGTTACTTTATTTTTCCCTATGTCTTCTTTTGTAGGTTTAAATTTCGCTTTTATTGTCAAAAAATCTGCGGGTTGTATAATATTGTTTTTATATTCTAATGAAGTGCAATTGCAAGACGGTGAAATTTTGCTCAGTATAACGGGAGTTTCACCAACATTCATAATTCTGAAATCATACGCAACAGAATCTCTATAAGAAATTTCACCAAAGCTGTACTTAGATATAGGGATTTTTATAATACCATCGTTTTTAGTGATATTAATGGAAAATTTGTTGTTTGATAAAGTTTTAATAATCACAATTATTATAACGAATAGGGAAAACAATGTGATGAGAATTGTTTTTAATATCTGGTTCATTTGTGTTTTAAGATTTATTTGATGATGTCTAAAGTGTAGTAAAACTCTTTCATATCAGTTGTATGCTTCCAAGAGTTTTCTTTTGGAAAAAACCACCAGTAAAAGTTTTTTTTATTAGCTATTAAAAAAATATATTCAGACTTAGGTGCAACATATTCTATGACTATAAAAATACCCTTTTGTGGATATTTTAATTTTTTTGGAAACTCTATTTTTATTTTGGATAATAAGTAATTATTGAATTTTAAGTTAAAATCTGAAAGATTTTTCTCAAACTCCATCAGTAAATTATTATCATCAGGAAAATCTTCCTTATTTTCCAAAATTTGAATTTTAAGCTTACCTAAATTTTTGTCAAAGTTTTTTCTTTCATATACTGTAAGATTTATAGCTTTTATGAATGTATTATCCTTAGCATCAAATTTAATTGGAAAAGCGGTTCTACAGTTAGATAATAATGTAGTTATTCCATCCTTTTTATTATGGTTTTTATGAATCTTTAAATTATCTACTTTCTTTTTATTTCCTTCATCAATTACTACTTCATCAATTTCTTCGACTTTGTCAAAAAAAGTAAGAGTACCATTGTCGAAAACAAAATCTGATAGTTTATTATTATATAGTACTTTGCTATTTTTTTGAAAATGGGATTTGAAAATGTCGTTTTTGTGAATGACACTTTTTTTATCACCATCCACGATGACAATTGAGTCAAACTCTTTGTTGTCAGAAAATCGTGTAATTTTCTGAAAAAAATACAAATTGTTAATTAAAAAAGGAGGAAATATGACAATTGTTTTTAATATCTGGTTCATTTGTGTTTTAAGATTTATTTGATGATGTCTAAAGTATAATAAAATGAAGGATATTCTTTCATATATTTCCATTTGTTTTCATTTGGATAAAACCAAAAGAAATGTTCTTTCCCAGCACGTAACATTAAATATTTAGACTTAGGAGCAATATATTCCATCATAACAAAGAAACCATTTTTAGGATATTTTAATTTTCGGGGAAATTTAATTTTCATTTTTGCCAGTTGATAATTATTAAAATCTAAATCAAATTCGGAAAGGTTTTTCTCAAATTCCATCAATAAATTAGTATTATCTGGCAAATCGGTTTTATTTTCTAAAATCTGAATTTTAATTTTTCCCAAGTTTTTGTCAAAATCTGTCTTATCTTGAACGGTAAAATTAATTGAATTTATAAAAATTTTGTCTGAAGCTTTTAATTTAACTAAAAATGCTGTCTTGCAATTAGCTACTAATGCCATAGAGCTTATTTTTCGCTCATTTTTAACTGGCTTTTTTATTTTTTTACCATCTTCAATTACTACTTCATCTATTTCCTTAATCTGATCAAAAAAAGTAAGTGTATCGTTATTAATAACATATTCAAATGTCTGATTATCATGAAATACTCTGCTGTCTTCTGAAAAATGATAAGTGATAATTTCGTTTTTTTGAAGATTTTTTTTTTGGTTACTGTCTAATATCACAATAGAGTCAAACTCTTTGTTGTCGGAAAACCGTATAATTTTTTGAGAAAAAAATAAATTGCTGATGAATAATACGGAAAAGAGATAAACTCTTTTCCGCAATAATATTTTTCTTACCATTGTCCTGGAGATATTGGATTTTGTCCACAAGGCATAGATTCACGGCTCTCTCCTTCAAAACCTATCCAAAAAATATATTGTGTATAATGTTGTGTGCACATACACATTTGAGATCCATCTGGATTGGTACTACAAGGTGTACAGTCAGAAACATAAGTTTCAACCTTCCCAAACATAGGTCTTCTTGCATTTTCAGCATATTCATCTGTAGCAGAAGTCATTGCAAACACTGATGCTAATCCTAAAGCACCAATCAAAAATTTCTTTTTCATAATTGTTTAAGTTTTTAAAATTAATTAATATTTTTTAATCACGATGCTAAGATATTTTTGTTTTAAAAAAGTATCGGTACAAAATTTTACCATTTTTCTGCAACTGTTTACCCAAAATAAAATTTATTACATTTGTGGAAAAATCAGACTATGAGTGTAGGAACAACCATCAGAAGACTAAGGGAAAGCCAGGGCAAAACGCAAAAAGAAATTGCCGATCTGCTTAATGTAGACAGAAGAACGTACGCAAAGTGGGAAGAGGAAGCTACCGAAGTAAAAAGCAGTTTGGTGCCTAATTTGGCAGAAATTTTAGGGGTAGAAATAGCCGATCTGTACAAAAGTGACAAAAGCATCGAAATTAAAGACAGCTTTAAAGATAACAACAATAATAATACAAATACTGTTGTAATCATACTTACCGACAAAGAATTAACAGAAAAGTTTTTAGATTTGTTTAATAATTCAATTAAAAATAACAGCAAAGAATAATTTTTCTGCTTATCTTTGCACTATGATTTGTACTAAAAGCAGACATTTCAAAAATTTTATCTCCAGACTGATGTTTGGTGTATACTTTTTTGCGCTGTTTTCTCAGACATTTCATGAGCACGACTTTTCTGATACATTGAAAACATTCAATCTTAAAAAGTCAGAAAACACGCTTACAAAATCTGATGCTAAAGAATCTAAAGGAGACTGTTTGGCCTGTCATTTTATATCGACCGGAAACACACTTATGCCTGAAGAATTTACTTTCAAAGCAATTCAGCATTCAGAGAAAACAGAACAGATTTTTATTCTTCAGGAAAAAATTTGGGCTCAAACCAAATATTCTTTCCAGCTTCGCGGTCCGCCCGCAATTTCTTAATTCTTAATTATCTTTTTGGATTTTTTTGTTTAAATCTTAGGATTTAAATCATTGATTACTTTGAAATAACACTTTGAAGCTATTAAAACGGTCATAATCGGTTATTTTAATGTACTTGAATAATTCACGGCAATTATTATAATGATGTAAGTCAAAAATTGAAGCATTCCGGAATGAATTGTTTCATATTAAGTATTACATAAAAATCCAATCTAAATTTTTAACGACAGATATTTTTGATCTTTTACTGATAAAAGATTCAATGATATAGCTCAATGTATTTACAATGAAATTTATACTAAGTTTTTTATTGGTTCTTATGGAACTGGTAAATATCAATGCACAGAAAACCTACACCGTAAAAGGAAGTGTACAGGATTTTCATGATAAAACAATGCTGGAAAATGCGGAAATCCGAATAGGAAATTTTTCTGCGAAAACAGATAAAAAAGGTCAGTTTTCTCTGGCTGGAATTCCTGCTGGGAATTATGATCTTATTGCCAAACATCCCGAATGCAACGACTATACTGAAAATATACGGGTTGACAGAGATTTGCATTTAGCTATAAGACTGGAACATCATGTAGGTGAAATTCAGACCGTAACGATTCACGGAACTCACAAAGCAAAAGGTGCTGTCATCATGACAACGCTTGACAGAGCAGATATTGAAAGGAATTCTACCGAAAATCTTGGAAATCTTCTGTCGCAGCTCTCAGGAGTTACTGCTCTGAAAACCGGAAATAATATTACAAAGCCGGTAATTCATGGTTTATACGGAAGCCGTGTTTCAATCTTAAATAACGGAGTGAAAATGGCGGAACAGGAATGGGGAGTAGAACACGCGCCCAATGTGGATGTGAATGATTTTGAACATATTGATGTCATCAAAGGTGCATCTGCTCTGAAATATGGTAACGAAGGAGTGGGAGGAATCGTGATTTTAGAACCTGCACTTATTCCTAAAAAAGATACTTTGATGGGTAACGTAAAACTTTCCGGAATTTCCAATGGAAGAGGAGGAGAAATTTCTGCTAATCTTTTAAAATCATGGAAAAACCAATGGTTTGTAAAAGCAGGCGGAAGCTATAGGAAGCTGGGAGATTTGTACATTCCGCATCATATTTTGCAGAATACGGGTGCAGAAGTTAATTCTTTTAATTTCTCTTTCGGAAATCACAGTTTTCTACAGGGTTTTGATGTTTCTTATAGCGGAATCAGACAGGATTTTGGAATATATAAAGGTGCACATTTGGGAAGTCCTTCAGATTTTTACAAAGCAATCAATTTGGGACAGCCTTATTTTCTGGATGATTTCAGCTACGAAATTGGAAGCCCGAAACAGGAAGTTGAGCATCATATTGCTAAAATTTCAGCTTACAAACGGTTTGCAGATTTTGGAAAACTGACTTTTCAGTACAGCTTTCAATTAAATCAAAGAAAAGAATTTGATATCAGAAGAGGAGATTTGAATGCACTGCCTTCTATGGATTTGCGACTCATTACTCATTCTGCGAGTTTAGTTCATCTTATTGAGCGTACAGACTGGAGTTTAGAAAGTGGTATTTCCGGAGTTTTTCAGGATAATTACCCCAATCCTGCAACCAGAGCAAGACGTTTGATTCCCGATTATTACCGTTATGATGCAGGTGCTTTTTCTGTTTTTAAATACAGATTTAATTCAAAACTGAATGCTGAAGCAGCTGTAAGATATGATTTCAGCAGATATGACGCTTATAAATATTACGACGAATCTGACTGGAATAACAGATTTGCAAAGGTCTTCCCTGAATTTTTCATTCAGAAAAGCGACAGCAGAATTTTGGCAAGACCTATTTTAGATTATCATAATTTTTCGGCTAATCTGGGGTTAGATTATAAACCTTTTGATAATGTTGAAGTTAAATTTAATTTATCAAGAGCCGACAGAACTCCCAATCCTGCAGAATTATTTGCAGACGGACTGCATCACTCTGCAGCAATCGTGGAAGAGGGTGATATGAGAATTAAAAGAGAGACGCTTTATCAGGCAAATCTCTCTTTAGTTTCTAATTTTAATATACTGAAGGGACTTCGTATTGAAGCATCTCCATATATAATGATCTCTGATAATTTTATCAATCAGATTCCTACAGGGGTTGTGAATTCTAACCGAGGTGTTTTTCCGATTTGGAGTTATCAGCAGATTAAAGCCAGAATTTTTGGAATTGATGCAGATGCACAACTTAATATTCTTGATCGGTTGAAATGGAATACAGGATTCAGCGCATTGAAAGGAGATGATTTGTCTAATAACGAACCCCTGATTCTAATGATGCCATCCAATCTCAGAAATTCAGTAGAATGGAAAATCGATATTCCTAATAATTTCTATCTGCAACTGGAGAATGTAAGCGTATTTAGGCAAAATCGTTTTCCGATCAGAAATCAGACGGTTGACTTTATAGATAACGGTACTTTTTTCAGGGAAGAATTAGATTTGAGTACTCCTCCTCCTGCTTACTCGGTATTTAATGCTTCTGTAGGTGCAGATGTGGCTAAAAACTTTAATGTCAATTTCAGAATCAACAATATTTTCAATACAGAATATCGTGAGTATCTCAACAGACTCCGGTTTTTTATGCCTGAAAATGGCAGAAACTTTATTATAACTTTTAAATACAACTTTTAATTATTAATATTTTAAAATTTTAAAAAATGAAAAAATTCTTAAACATTACACTGGTAATTTTTGCAGCACTTTTAGTTTTCTCATGTAGAAATGATTCTACCGACATTCCGGAAGATATTCATGATCATGATGAAATAGAAAAAATGGTGGTGAGATTAACCAATGCAAATGATCCTACAGATGTACAGACGATTAGTTATATCGGTGGGGTTGCTGATAAACATATTCATGCAGAAGCAGGAGATGTGTTCAATGTTGATCTGGATTTTCAGGTAAAACATGATGACCATTACGACAGTGTAAATGGCGAAATTATGGAAGAGAAAGATGAGCATTTTATCACATTTGGTTTTTCAGGGGCAAATGTTATCGTAAAAAGAGCAGCTAATGATGTTGCAAGAACAGATGGTAATAAACTGGGGCTAAAAACTCAATGGACTGTTGTAAGCACAACTCCAACAGGAAAAGTAAACATTAAGCTGGTACACGCACCAACTTCAGTAAGCCAGAATTCTCCTTCAGCAGACAATCAGCTTGGAAGCACAACAGGCGGAGAATCTGATGTAGATGCATTGATTGATCTGCATTAATACCATTCTTCAACAAATTTTAATATTATAAAAAGACATCATTTTGGTGTCTTTTTATGTTTTTTACCTAAAAAAGATTAGTAAAAAGCAAAAGTAAGCAAAACGATTAAAACCTTTGCTATACAATGTTTTATAAAATAGTAGTCGTAGTTTGGAACTCTGTGTCTGATAAGTTTTGGGCTTAAAATGACAAGGTTAGGTTACTAATTCGTTACCGATTGATAAAGGTAATGATATATATTAACTTGTTATATTTCAGTCTTTTGCACCTCTTTTTACATTTCCTTGTAACTCAATGAAAGTTAATTTTAAACATTAAACATTTGAGTTATGGAGCAGACAAAAAAATCGACGTTCAAACTGCTTTTCTATTTGAAAAAGAACGAACTGAAAAAGAATGGTAACGCACCAATTATGGCACGTATTACCATTGACGGAACACCGAAAACTTTGGGGACAAAGTTAGAAATAAACCCTAATAATTGGAATTTAAAACACGGAAGAGTTGAGGGTAAAAGTGCCGTTGCATTGAATATTAACCAGAAACTGGATAACATACGTGGTCGTATCGACAAGATATACGAAGACATGCAGAAACATGAAGGTTTTGCCACCGCACAGAAAGTAAAGCTTTCTTTTCTTGGTGTCGGTGTGATGGATGATGCAATACTAAAAGTATTCAACGATCAAAACGAAGATTTTAAAAGATTGGTCGAAAAAGAAGAACGTTCACAAAGCACTTACAACAAGTATATCACGGTTTACAACCATCTTACCAATTTTATTAAAGAACGTTATCATCGTGATGATATGGCATTCCGGGAATTGACTGCCGAGTTTATCAGGGAATTTGATTTTTATCTCCGATACGATTTACAGTCTTCTCACAATACAGTTTGGGTTTACACGATGCCGGTGTTAAGTCTCGCTGAATTGGCTATCAAAAAAGGCTTGATACGTGATAATCCCTTTCAGGATTATGAGATAAATATGCAGGAAACCGACAGAGGTTACATTTTGAAAGAAGATGTTGAGAAGCTGATGAAATGCGTACCGTCACACCCAAGATATGAGCTTGTAAAAGATCTCTTTATCTTTAGTTGTTTCACCGGACTTGCTTATGCAGACATTAAGAAATTAACTCGGAATAATATCCAATCATTCTTTGATGGTCATCAATGGATCATCAGCAGGAGAAAGAAATCGGATATTGCGTCCAATGTTAGGTTGATGGAAATCCCAAAACGTATCATTGAAAAATATCAAGGTACGACGAGGAACGAAATTATCTTCCCGGTTCCTACAAATGTAACCTGTAACAATCACGTCAGTAAATTGATTGAAACAGCGGAGATCATTACAGAACAGAAAGTAACCTTTCATACGGCAAGACACACTTTTGGTACGATGTTCTTAACCGAAGGCGTACCGCTTGAAAGCCTTAGTAAAATGATGGGACACAAAAACATTTCCACCACACAGATTTATGCTAAAATAACCAGCCAGAAAATCAGTAAGGATATGGATTTGGTGGCTCCGAAATTTCAAGAAATGGAAGAAGCATTTTTAGCAATCGTCTGATTAGATTATTACACTTCCTTTTAACAGAGCAGAACTTTATAGGTTCTGCTTTTTTTATGCCCGTACTTTTTTACAGCCAAAGCACATTTATCTCCCTGCGTTTTGTTTCCCTCTCTCATAAAAGAGCTTTTTAAGGCTGTTTTCTAAATAGAAAATTGAAAAACTAACTCCTTATCCATTCCCTTTCAGTTTCATTTTTCAAATCTCTCTTATAGGCTTTAATAGCCTGGTCAATTACAACAAAAATTTAGGACAGAATATTTCCATAATCAACCGGTAAAAAGGCAGCCAAAGTACGGCGGTCACCCCAAGCTCAATCCCAGCCAAAAGACTACGGCATAAACGGTTTCCTCCCTAAAGGTACCCTCCAATTATTCCGTTTCCTTTTGGCTTTTCCTCTTGACCGCCTTGATAGTCTGCTTTCTTTTTTCCGGTTTTTCTTTTGGAAAAAATTATGCGAAGCGAAGCGGAGCAAACCACAACAGGAAGCAGGAAACGAGAAAAGCGAACGTAACAAAATGTAAAACTTTTAAAACAGGAACGATTATGAACATCATCGGAAGACTGACAAGGGATGCGGAAGTACGCACAACGTCACAGGACAAACAAGTAGTAAACTTTTCAGTAGCGACCAACGAAAGCTACAAGAACAAACAGGGCGAACGCATTGAGCAAACAACCTACTTCGACTGTGCCTATTGGCTGTCTGCAAAGGTAGCATCACTACTGACCAAAGGCACTTTGGTAGAACTCACAGGCAGGGTAAGCACAAGAGCGTGGACAGGCAAAGACGGAGAGCCGAAAGCAGGTCTGAATTTCCATACCTCAAACATCAAGTTTCACGGAGGTATCAAAAGAACCGAAACCGCACAGGCTACTGCACAATCTGAAAACAACGGATTTACAGCACAGGGAACAGAGGACGACCTCCCATTTTAATCAAGAACATTCAATCATTTTTTAACATCAAAATTTTATCAAAATGGCACATAATATCAATTTCAACGAGCAAACAGGAAAGCACAGTTTCTTTTCAGTACAGCAAAAAGCGTGGCACGGTTTAGGGCAAATCGTGGAGCAATACCCAACGAGTGAGGAAGCTATCCGACACGCAGGGTTAGATTACGAAGTCATAAAATCCCCACTGTTTACCAAAGGTTCGGGTATTATCGAAACAGCCAACGGCATCGAGATAGGCAGTAGCGAATTGGAAGTACCTAACTATTTCGCCAACATACGCACTGATAACAATGCAGTTTTGGGCGTAGTCGGTAAGGATTACCACATTGTACAGAACCGTGAAGCCTTTAATTTCTTTGATGCCATTGTAGGTGGTGGCGAGGGTATTCTCTACGAAACCGCAGGAGCATTGGGTAACGGAGAACGCATTTTTATCACAGCCAAACTACCCGATTATATCCGAGTGGGCAATGGCGATGATGTTACGGAAAAGTACATTTTCCTAACCACTTCGCACGATGGTAGCGGAAGTATTACCGCAGCGTTTACACCTATCCGTATCGTGTGCCAAAACACCTTAAACGCTTCGTTACGCAATATGACCAATGTAGTCCGTATCAAACATACTTCGGGAGCAAAACAGCGTATTGAGAACGCTCACAAGATTATGGGACTTGCCAATACGTTGAGTAACCAATTAGAGAACATTTTCAACAATTGGACAAAGGTAAAAGTATCAGACCGAGAAGTAAGAAAGCTAATCCAATTGGCACTTTGCCCGAACAAGGAAACTTTAGAGCTAATCAACAAAGGTGCGGAAGATGAAATTTCCACCGTGTTCAAAAACGTGGTTGATAATGCTTTTACCTATGCGATGATAAGCGACACACAGCAAATGGACACGACCAAAGGTACATTGTTCGGGGCATATAATGCCGTAACAGGCTACTATCAGAACGTAAGAAATTACAAAGATGATGAAGCCAAGTTGCAGAGCATTGTATTAGGTGGAACGGCTCAACAGAAAACGCAGAAAGCATTTGAATTGTGTACCGCCTTTGCAACAGACGGTGCGGAAATCCTAAACCTTAATTAAATAACAACAGGCTACCGCCTTAATCGGTGGTAGCCTACTATAAACAACAGTTATGACAATAGAGATATATGAAGCAACGCTAAAGCACGACACAGGTACAACAATGCTAAGAGTAATATCACTAAGCGGAAAGCAGGGAGCAATACAGCAGATAACAACCGTAGAGGGTTGTCCCGAATGTGCCATTGTGGATATAGTAGAAATTTTTAACGATACAAGACAGCAGGATATGAAAGCAAAAACCATAGAGGAAGCAAAAGAATTGGCTAAAGGCAAGAGCCTTAAAAAAAAGCACAAGGACGAAACAGTACATATTATCTACTGCAATCGTACAGAGTATTTCTACATAGACACGGACGGTTTAATACGCCTTTGGGAGCAGTCATTCGGCTACTATGTGAATGGCGTTTATACCGCTGAAAAATCACATTCATAACCTTAAACAATAAACGATTATGACAAATTGGTGCAGTAATACGGTTGTTTTCGAGGGCAAACCCGAAGCAATCGAACAGATACAACAGCTATTCAAATCAATGGTTGAAAAGGAACAGAAAGAAGAATGCGGACAGTTACCCGAATTTGTTTCGGAGCATAACGGTGGTTATTTCTTTGAAATCTATCAAAACGATGATGTAACAGGCGTATTCCAATATGAAACAAAATGGTCGCCCAATATTGTAGAAGTACAAAAGATAGCAGAACACTATAACGTGAATTTCACACAGGACTATCTGGAATTGGGTAACTGTGTATGTGGCAGGGCAACATCTGCTGACAAGCTACTCACAGATGTTTTTTTGGAGTACGAAGATTTTGAACAGTTCGAGTTTGACGAAGAAACTGACACCTACCATTTTGAGGGCGAAGATTACGACAGCGAGTACGAAATTTTAGAAACCTTATTGGAACGTAAAATCGAAAATCAATTTACCAACACTAACATTCAGAACGATGAAATTATCAGATAAACCAACAGCATACGTACTGCTCAAAGCAGGAACCAACAGCGAATGGGACAATTGCAATTTTGCCATTGTCCACATTACCGAAGATTGGAAAAAGGAGCAGCAAAAAAGGCTTGAAATGGTTAAGCCGTTTGAAGAAGATTACTTTTTACAATCACTGAACTATTACGATACGGCAGTAGATTTTTATACCGCTGACGAAGACGATAACCCCGATTTATACAAATGGCTTGAAAATAAGCCTATGGCATACGTGGATATTGACAAAGAAGAACTCCAAACATTATCCGTACCCGAAAATCGCTTGGACTGTTACAGGCTTGTACTATATAAGACAGGAACAGCAATGTATAAAGCCTACGGAAAGCACACGAGCGAAGAATTTTGGTCAGAGGAATTTCCATTATCACAATTAATTACAGAGGTATGTATATAACCGATTTGAACGGTTGTGAAATTGAAATAACCGACTTAAAAGAAGCTATCAAAATAGCCAAAAGAAATACAGGGTACAGCCACGAGGACAAAAGTTTCTCGGAGTTTGACAAACGACAAAAAGCCTATTGGGTGGACATACACGAGAAACTCACAGCAATCAAAAAACGAATAGTTAACAATTAAAATTTCAGAACGATGAATACCAATTTTTTCAATCAGATACAAGCTTTGGACTTTACAGGGGTACTGCAACTCAACATTTCCAAAGGAGCAGAAAACAACCTTATCGTATCGGTATTGCTCAACAACGAACAATGTGGAGATAGTGCCAAAAATCTAATTCCCCCCTTAACGTTTAACGCCACTCCGCAGGAATTTGACGAGGGATTTTTTGAGCAGATAAAAGCACCTGTTAAAACCGTTTCGGGCGTAATGGTGGATATGGAAAAATTCTTAAAACAAATGGAGGAAGTCAAAAAGCAATCGGCAATGGAAAAAGAAAAGACCGAGAAAGCCAAAAAGGAAAAAGAAGCCAAAGACAAAAAATTTAAAGACGGAATGGCAAAGGCTGACGAACTCGAAAAAGAGGGCAAATTCCGTGAAGCGTGGATGAAAGTTCCCGAGATAACCGAATTTCCCGAAAAAGCGGACGAGATACGCAAACGCAAAACATCATTGTCAGACAAATTCGCCACACCGAGCCTTTTTGGAACAATTGAGGAAACAGCACCCGAACTGCCACAAGCAGAAGAAGTTATATCCGACTATCCCATTGATGAAACGGACGAAGAAGAAACAGAGTATTAACCATTAAAAACGAGCATTATGTTATTAGCAACGCAATTGGAAAGAGTTTTTATACTCAAAGATAAAGGACAGGACATCAGACTGACCGACCCCGAACCACGTTGGAGCGTGGAAGCGGTAATGAATTTTTACGCCAATATGTACCCCATACTGACTACCGCAAAAGCATCTGCACCGCAGATAAAGGACGATGCAGTCGAGTACAGATTTGAGAGCGTAATGGGAACGAAAGGGTAAACCAAAATTTTAAAGCGATGAACTATGCACAGACATATCCTATCGGGAACGATTACAATACCCGAACAGCAACGACAAAGACAATTGCACCGCCAGTTAAACGAGTTCGCCAATTGGATGCAAAAGCCAAAGGATGCAAACGAAGTACGGAAAGACAAACGCAAATCAGTACCAACAGCGATGTTGCCAATGGTTTTCTAAAATGTTCGTTTCTGCCTAAACTGAAAGAAACGAAAACCGTACAGGCTTGCAGTAAATCAGACAAAACGGAAAGGGATTTTTTTCAGTCCCTTTCCAAATTGGCAGAACATTACAATATTGAACCTGCACAGACCAAACAATTTGACTATCCCTATAATATGGCATTGGCTATGACTGATGTAGAGGAAAAGTTAAAGAGCAAGGTTTTGGATTGGGAAGAAATCCGTTTGGTACAGGACAGTAAGAAAACCTATTTCGTAAGTGAAGAACGCTACAATACAGGAGCAACACTTTTTTACATTCCTGTTTCGCCATTGTACCGCCTTTTGCACGATAAAAAGAGAAAATCCAACGCACATTTATTATTGTCTGTTTGTGCTTATCTGTATCATATAGCCGACATTCCGTATTACAGGCAGGAAGCAAGCTATCTCTATTGGATGTACGAAATGATGAACGATTGGGTTGAACAGGACGATTATACCGAAGAAACCGAAGTTTATTTATCAGAAATCAAACAAGCCGAATTTATCGGTGATTTTATTGAACAACGGATTTATAACCGTATCAATCTGACCGTATTTGAACAGCGTATTGAAAAGTTCAAAGTAAGAAATGTTTTTGACAAGGAATGTTTAACCGTAGCAAAAGAAGCCTTTTCCCTGTATAAAACCTATCCGAATGAAAATGTACTCCGCAATGCCAAACTCAATGGAGAAGCATCTGGAGACGATATGGAAAATGTTATCGGAATGGAAAAGTACATTTCATTTTACGCAGACCATAAAGGTTGGCTGAATGAAACCTTGATAGAATCCGTAAACACCGATATACAGGAATACGGACAAATGGAAGAACCCATTATACTAAAACAGTTTGACGGCAGGGATATAACCGCCAACAATCTTTGTTTTGAAAAGAGGTTATTTCAATTATTACACAACCTAAGCGATATTTTACACCAATGTTAAACACAAGAATATGGAAACGATTAACGATATAACACAGGACTTCGGGACATTATACCACCCCAAATCGGCTTTGGTATTCTACGAAACCAAAGAACGGACAACCGATGTGTATGTAGAGCATTTTGATATGGATAAAAACGGAAATCCAATCAATGCCCACCCATTGACCGTGAGAGAAGCAAATATATTGGCAAAGTCACTTCGCACCGAAAAAGACAAGGACAAAGCCTTTTTAAAACCAAACGGAATTTTACCGACAAACATTTTGCACCTTAATCCGAGTGCAGAAAAAGCCACGGTAATCTGGTACACCAAAGCACAGCAAAGAAAGTTGTTTTTTGTGGACGGTCTGAAAATTCCCAATGGTAAAGCCTTTGTACCGCCAATGCTTTGGAAAGCAAGCAAAAACAGTCTTGCCGTTTATTCCCTTTCGAGTGACAGAAGACCGAACGATAAGACTAAACTGCATTACGCTCCGTTTTTCAATATTTACGAAGATGGTAAAGTTTGTATGGGTACAGTAAGCGTTGATATTAAAAAATCGGCTTCGGTGGAAGAATTTATACAGGCTTGGGAACACTACTTTTTCAATAGTTATTTCAGCCACTTATTGGGCAAACACAATCCCATAAAAGGCGATTGCGTAAAAGTTTGGAAAGACCTTATCAATACAGATAAACCCTTTCCGAAAGAAGTATTGAAACCGTATAACAAAACCCTTAAAAATCTATTGTAATGGAAACAGTAAAAACAGCCGTTCATTTTACGGACAACTATTTGATAAGCCCTACTAACCCGATTGAAGTCAATTTGATTGGTGCAGGTGGCACAGGTTCAAAGGTGCTGACCGCCTTAATGGAAATGAACCACAGTTTAACAGAATTGGGACACGCAGGATTGCATGTTCGTTTGTGGGATGATGATATTATCACGGAAGCCAATTTAGGCAGACAGCGATTTGCACCGAGTGAAACAGGCTTGTACAAATCGGTAGCACTCATAAACCGTGTTAATCGGTTTATGGGAACAAATTGGAAAGCAGAAACCCAAAAGTTTGAACGCAATTCTTTAGGAGGACTGCCCGAAAATGCGAAAGCTACGATTTATATTACTTGTGTGGATAATGTAAAGACAAGGTTTGATATTGCAGAAATGCTCAAAGCAATGAGTAAACAACGCAGAGCCAACCGTGATGAACCAAAATATTGGTTGGATTTTGGAAACAGCCAACATACAGGGCAAGTGTTACTATCTACCATCGGAAGTATCAAACAACCCGACTCTGAAAAGTATGAAACGGTGGCAAGCCTGCCAATGGTTACAGATGAATTTGGAGAACTGCTAAACCAGTCCGAACAAACGGACGATACGCCAAGTTGCAGTTTGGCAGAAGCTTTAGAAAAACAGGATTTGTATATCAATGCAACATTGGCTCAAATGGGTTGTTCGCTGTTGTGGAATATGTTTCGCTACGGAATGACCGAAAACAGGGGATTTTTCATTAATCTGAAAAATTTCCACACCCAACCCCTGAAAGTCGCCTGACCCCAAAAGGTCGGGCGGCGAAAAGACGCATCCTTCCTTTGGTCGGAACCGCCTTTTCGCATTTAAAAAGGTGCAACCACTTTACTAAAATGCACCGCTATGCAGTTCCCTTTCTCTACATTTTACCAAACAGGTTGCGACATTCTTTTCATGGGATATTCATTATCCCATTTGTTGTTTTTGGAAATGACTTCTTTTCTTTTCACATCTGCGACCAAAGAAAAGAAGCAAAAGAACGTCGCTTGATTAGAAATAATACTTTGAAAGCAATTTATTATACAATACCATTTTTTTTATAAATTAGCCAAAGGCTTGAAGTATTGTTTGTTGCTCAACGAGATTGTAAAACTTATTTTCAATTTAATTGATTCTATACATACCATTATAGCTTTGTTTATTTATTTCTAACCAAGAAAAGCAAATGTATTTATCCTATATAAAAGTTGAGAATTACAAAGGAATCGAAGCAATTGAAACAGAATTTGACCCCAAATTAAATATAATTATTGGTGAAAATGGGTGTGGAAAATCAGCAATCATTGACGCTATACGTCTGTTATATAATATTGGAGAGCCTATCAGAGAGATTTCTGTTACATCTGATGACTTTCATCAAAAAACAGTAGAGAACGGAGGAATCAAAACTATTCAAAAGTCTTCACTCATTACTATAACATATGTTTTCAAAGGGCTATCTACAGCGCAAAAAGGAGCTTTTTATGAATATATGGTAATCGATCCTAATAAAATCGAAGAAGATTATGCTAAAATATCGATTTCTTACGAAGAGAAAGATGGGAAATATCCGAACTTCTCATATAATACAGGAAATATTGATGGGCAAAAAGCCGATTATAAAACATTTGAACTTTTTCAACATTACTATTTAGGGGCATTGAGAGATAGTACTAAAGATCTACTGAGCACTCGGAATAATATTCTTGGAAAAGTTATAAGACGATTTGTAAAGAGAGAAAAGTCTGAGTCTGAAATTGAACAAATTATTAAAGATGCTAATTCTCAATTGTTGAGCCGTGATGAGGTAAAAAATACCAGAGACGGGGTGAATACAAATCTCGAAAGTATTTTTAAGAAAGTTATTGATAATAAAATTGGGGTTAGAATTGAAGAAGCAAAAACAGAATATATTGTTAATGCTATTAAACCCTATCTTCCACATGATAGATCAACCCTAACGGATGAAGGATTTCATTTATGGCAAAATAGTTTAGGGTTAAACAATCTGATATACATAGCAGTAGTTCTTGGTGATATAAAAGAGCAAATTAAAGATAATGGTCTTCCTCATTTCGCCTTATTAATTGAAGAGCCTGAATCTCATCTGCATCCCCAATTGCAACTAAGCCTTTATAACTTTCTCAACAATGCAAATGCTACCGAAAATAGTCAGCTATTTATAACTACTCATTCACCGACTTTAACTTCAAAAGTCCCCCTAAAGAATCTTATCCTTTTGGATTGTGGCAAAGCGACAAAACTTGATAAACAATTTCAAAATAGAGAGTCTGAAAAATTAATCGAAGATACCACCAAAAATAAGGAATTGTTAGATCCTGATTTGGAAAATAGAATGAAGAAGCTTCAGAGATATATAGACGTGACCAAATCTCAACTTTTATTTGCAAAATCAATTTTGTTCATTGAAGGTATTTCAGAAGAACTATTGATTTCAGCGTTTACTCTTTTGGAGGACTATAAATTGGAGGATTACAGAACCGAAATTGTTAACGTAAAAGGAACATCTTTCTATCCATTCCTCTATCTTTTTAATCATTCAAATCTATTAGAGAGAATTAACAAACCTATTTCCATCATCACAGATGATGATAGATTTACAGATTCGAAAAAAACTGAATATAGTTTTGATAGTTTGATAAATGATACCACTATTCTCGATCTGTTAGATGATTCTATTCAAAAAGGTAATGCAGTATCGAGAATAAAAAACTTGAATTCTGTAAAGAATAATGCAGATAACATTCAAATCTTTGAGTCATTCAAAACATTAGAATACGAAATTGCATTGCATAACATAAATGATGATAGGAGAAATTTTAAAAGCAACTTTTTAGTACAATATTTAGACCTTGTAGAAAGTGCTAAAATCATTAAAATTGTTGCTTATATGGCGACATTTGCTACAGATTTAATGACAGATGAGCAAAGAAGGAAAGTTGCAATTCTCCTATGGAAAACTTTTCCCGCTAAAGCTGAATTTGCACAGGACTTCTCAATTCATTTGCTGGATAATTTGGAAGATGCAAAAGCATCATTTATGGTTCCAAAGTATATATTAAATGCATTAACTCATTTAAAAAACGGATTATAATGTATTTTGAAAATGAGGAAAGATTAGCTTATCTACAAGCTAGGGGGAAAGTTATTCTAAGTGCCTGCCCAGGTAGTGGAAAAACAACCACTATTGCGAAGAAGATTTTAAATTTAGAAACTTCAAAAGAAATCGGAGGTCATTCTGGTGTAGCTTGTTTATCGTTCACTAATTCTGCTAAAGACGAAATTAATGAAGCATATAGAAAGCTAAGCGGTAAATCACTTCAGTTTCCTAACCACGTATCAACCATTGATAGTTTTATAAATAAATTTATTACACTTCCTTTTTATAATTTGCTTAATCGTGATTTCAATAGACCAAAGATACTTGATCATACAAATATCTTAGATGACATGTGGAAAACGACCTACGTAAAAAATGGAAAGACACTAGATGGTTTGTTACGACCTTTGAATAACGCAGAATATAAAGCAAAAAATAATCGCAGTATTTTTCATTTATATCCTCCGAGCGAAATAAGAATTGAGCCTGATGGTACATTTTCAATAAATGGCAATCAACCATCTCTGGATAAAGTAGATAGAGAGAATTTTAATAAGTATTGTCAGCTAATAAAAAATAGACAATTTACAAAAGGTCTTATATCAACTGGAGACTCTGCATATATTGCACTACATTTATTAAGAAATAACCCCAAAATTTGCCAATGGCTTAGTCTAAGATTCCCTTTTGTTATAATTGATGAGGCTCAGGACAATTCTTTAATACAGCACGCCATATTTGAGGAATTGGTGAACCAAGGCCTGAAAAACATTGAATTAATTGGAGACCCTTATCAAAGCCTGTATGAATGGAGAGACGCAAAACCTGATGAATTCTTAAGAAAATATGAAAGCGATCAAACTTGGCAATCTTATGACTTGACCGACAATAGACGTTCGCCTCAAAGTATCATTGATGTTTTTTCTAAAGTTAGACGTTCAGACGACTTAGCAATTAATAGTGTTGACTGTGAGGAGCAAAATAACTCTGTTAAAGTGTACAAATATTCAAGCAATAATCACCAATTAATAATTAAACATTATGACGATTATTGTTCAACAAAGAAACACCTTAATAGCTGTATTGTAGTTAGGGGAAATTCGTTAAAAGATTCGTTGCTGGGAAAAAAACTAGAACAAAGACCTTGGGGTACAGAACTACCTAAAGATATCATTTATGCTAAAAATCTCTACATCAGCGGTGATATTAAAAATGCAATAAAAGAAATACGAGCAATAAGTATTCAGCTCATTTATACTGATACATCTGATTATCATATACTAAAGGAAATTGAAAAAGAAAAGAGTGTTGATGCTCATTTTAATTCTTTAATGATTACCATCTTAAATGAATTACCTGATTTTAGCAAAACTGTACAAGACTGGACAACAGAAACTCAGCTTTTTCTAAAAAACAGATTGAAACTTAATTATGACGTTGACTTTAATTTACGAAATAGAAAATCAAAATACTTCGAAAAAACTACATTATTGGAAACCGTAAGCCAGCATTTCAAGAAGTCTTTTTCTGCTTTTAATATTCCCATTACAACAATACACCAAGTCAAAGGTCAAACCTTGGATTCAATTCTTGTTTTCTTCAATGAAAGAAAGCATAAGGATAACATCTTATTTGAAAACATATCAAACAGCGGAAATATTTTTCCTGATGAAACGAGGAGATTAATATATGTAGCCCTATCCAGACCAAAATATCTATTAGCAATGGCATTTCCGGATAGTATAAAAGATATTGATCTCAAAAAGAAATTTGGTGAAGCCATAAAGATAGTAACACAAGAAGAATTGATATAACTGCTGACGTTTCGAAAAGATTGTGAAAGGGATAGTCAAAGAATATATTTACAAAAAAAGTATGCACCAAAATGGTGCTTAAAAATTAGTAAAAGCAAATGCTAACCTATAACGAACTTATAGAACTAAGAGACCAATTAGTAAATAGCGAAATTCAGTTGGAACTTGCAAAAGCACAGTATTGGAATGGGTCCAAAGAGGAACAGCGCTCCTGGCATACAAAAGACTGGAAAGAAAGGAGGTCAGAATTTATTAAAGATAAATGCGAAATTTGCAGTAGTACTGATACATTAACTATACAACATAATTCTCATCCAAGAAAATATTCCGATTATTTAAGAGAACTAATAAGAGGATATACTAAAGACTACATAGATAGCAATCAAGAAGTTAGTAAGTCTGATTTTACAGATTATGTGCTAAAAAAATATAATTATGAACCCGTTCCACTTTGTTCAAATTGCAATAACAAAAATCCAAGCGTAAGGGTAAGGAAAACTCCAAAATATCGCTGTGCAGATTGTAAGCATGAATTTGATGAAGCAATTTTCAGAACGGCAAATGAACTCATTTCTATATTTTACGAAAATGAAGATGCTTACGAGGTTCAAGATAAATGTTTTGTTTCAAAGGATAAATGGGCAAATAAGAACAATCTATCTAATATCCGATATTGGTTACAAAGAGAACGTGCTAAAAATAAGGATGCAGAGCAGATTGAGAAAGAAGCTTTTTTACTTCATGTAAATGACTGTATCAAATATCTTTCCTTTGAAGATGCAATAACTGCGTGCAGAAAATGCGCTTATAATCTTGATATCAAAAAGATGGAACTATGTCCTCAATGTAAGCAAAATTATAAAGGACTTCAGTATCCAACCTGTATCGATTGTTTGCCCGAAGAAAAGCGAAAAGCTGCACTAAAAAGTATACAATTCGGAAAAGAATGGCATGAAATGCATAAAGGGTTGGGGATTGACTAAATATAATAATTAATTTTCTACAACTTTTTCAATCGCTTTTTTAAAATCAGCAACATCACTGCCAACCAATAAACAACTCGAAAAACCAATATTTAAAAGAGCCTTGCCAACTTTCTCATCATCAATATCACTATGGGCAATCAATTTAATACGTGGATATTTTTCTCTTAATTCCTGAAGCTGTACCAGCACATCATTATCGTAAAAATCTAAGTCTATGATACAGACTTCTGGAAGTGCTTTTAAAGCGGATAATTGAGTTATTCCATCTTCGACATGCTCCAAGCGGAAGAGTATTTCAAATCCTGAACCAGAGAGGTCATTGCAAATACTATCTAAGATGAGGCTTTTATCATTGATAAATGCCAGAGATTGTTTGGGTCTGTTTATTGTATCCATAATGCCATTTTTTCTTTTTCATGAACCCTACACAAAAAAAGAAAGCGTAGGCAATCACACTTACCGGCATTAAGGCACTGGTACGCCATCCCCCAAATAAGCGGACGCCCACGCCTATGACGTGAGCGTTCTTACTTATCTGTTCCGGGGATTTAAAAATTACCAGTTTCTAATGCGGAACCTAAAGCAAAAACACTTTAAGTATTTTCTATCTTCTACAAAGATACAAAACTCATTTCGATATAGAAATATGCCCTAAACTAAATTTGATCATAGATTATTTGATTTTTTGGCTACAATAGTTTTGCTCCAATACACTCAATAAATCTGTTTCTTTATAAATGATTTTGCCTCCTATTTGAATATACGGCAGAATATTGTCATCACGATATTGTTGCAAAGTACGTTTACTGATGTGTAACAGCTTGCATACATCTTCGCCCGACAGGTATATTTCTCCGTTCATTACGGGGCGGTAGTTTTTTAATATTTCTTCAATACGGCTTCGCAACCGCATTATCATCTCCTGTTGTTCGATGATTTCTTCGGTTTCATTCGTCAGTAAATCCATTGTCATTGGTATTATACGAATGTTTGCCTTTTAGCAAAGCCTGCACATCCGAAAGTTTATAATAATTTTTGCGGTTGAGCTTGGAGTAAGGCAATAAGCCTTTATCCTTATAGGTCTGCAAAGTCCGTTTGGTAATGTTCATCATCAGGCACACTTCCTGGTTATCGAGCCATTTCTCTTCTTTGAAAATCGGGGTATATTTCCGAGTAGCGTTTTCGGTCAGTTCCAAAAGTGCTTTCAGCTCTTTTTTCATTCCATCCAGTAGGGATTTTTGTATTGCGATAACTTCCATATTCTGCTCAATTTTTCTGTGGAAGTCTAATTTATAATGGCTTATTACATAACTGGGAAATGTTGTAGTCATTGGCGTTGAGAGGCAGTGTTTGGCTGTTTTCTTTTGCCGTAAACAAAAAATCGGATAGCCTTTTGGGTTATCCGATTCGTTAATAAGTTTATAGGGAAATTTCTATCAACGTTTGGTAGGCTGTTCAATTTTAACTTCCTGTTGTTTTTTCTCCCTTTCTTTTTTCATCTGTGTATAAGACCAAAGAATAACAACGCCAAGAATAATTAAAGCATAGGCAATCCATTTACCAACACGTTCTATAAAACGGATAAATACAGATGCTTCAAAACTCGAAAAGCCCTCTGCACCCATCGCATTACGTCTGTAAAATTTCCTCCGGCTTATCCAGTAGATAAGACCTATACCGATAACAAGCGGAATAATTCCCATTACCAATTGAGAAGTAACTGCATCCATATTGTCAAAATTATATCAAATAAATTTAAACAAAACATCCTTGGTTGAAAATCAAAAGCAAAAAACCGACCTATAAAGTCGGTTTTGTCGTTGTCAAAGTTGTTGTTCTTAATCACTACTATTGAACTGAAAACTTAATTGCTTTTCATTCCCGAAGCTGTCCGAAATCCAAACCTCAAAAGATTGTGAAACAGCAGATGTTGAAGTGTAGTACAAGCGAAACTGCTCTGTTGGTAATGAATACAAATCGTTCGGGAGGTACGGTGGTTCATCGTAGTATTGCAATGTTCCTGTACCGTCAAACTGAAAATAGCGAAGAAAATACTGAGTGTTCGTGTAGTTTCCTGTTCGATGTATGGTAATGCGGATCTCTACCGTCTGCCCATCGGCAACATCTTTGGGTACCGGCATTACATTTACCTCAAAAGGAAAATCGTTCTGTATTTCGAGTTCATCATCTTTGCTACAAGATACCAAAGAAACCGAAGCTGCGAGAATTGCCAACATTAAGTATATCGGCAATAAGCCTATTCTGAATTTATTGAATATTGCTATCATTGTTTTTACATTTTAAAAGTTAAACCTTAATCCCACACCTGCGGAGGGGCGGAACTGTTTCATATCCGTACCCCATACGACCTTAGTACGTCCTTGCAGAACTAACACAAAACGATCTGACAGGTACGTTTCAAAAGTGAGCCTTCCACCGGCTCCGTAGATGAAGTTGTCTTCATTCAAAACCTTTGCTCCATCATACAACATTGTTTCGCCACGGTTGATTGTTTCATAACCCAGTACGCCTGTTATAGCTGCATTCAGCGTGATGTTTTTACGGGCATCGCCCAAAAGAAAGAAACTATAACCTCCCTCAGCTGTGTAGGTTTCCTGTGGTATGCGAAGATCTTTGTAGTTGTGGTATTGATGGGTATATTCCAACGCCCATAGCTGATAATTGCCGTTTTTGCCGTTTACAGTCATACCAAGGCTGATGTAATAATCGTTGCCGATTTTATCATCGGATAATACACCAACATTTACTTCCAATCCTTTTTGTTTAGGCAACATTCGTTGCGCTTGGCTGGTTGTGATGCCTATCAGTATAAGCATCACAGTATAGATATACTTTTTCATATTATTGCTTTAAAGGTTTATTAAAATTTCAGATGCATATCGTTGATCAATCGGGCTTTTATCAAATCCGAATTTTCTACCTGAAGTGTTTGATGACGACCACCGTTCTTCTCGAAAATCTCAACCAACAGTACCTTATCATCGGCAATAGTGAATTGGTCTAACAGGAAAACATTTTGTTCGGTGGTTTGTCCCGAAATTTCTGTAAGTGGTTTATAGGTACGAAGCGGTATCATCGGGCGTTCCTGTACTACGGTTCGTTTGGCAACCTTTTTATCAACTACCTTGAAATTCACAAAGTCGATATTGAACGGTACATTGCTGCGA
The DNA here is from genome assembly GCF_056133985.1 of Chryseobacterium sp. L12. NCBI lineage: Bacteria > Pseudomonadati > Bacteroidota > Flavobacteriia > Flavobacteriales > Weeksellaceae > Chryseobacterium > Chryseobacterium sp. L12. The sequence goes on from NZ_JBVYOF010000001.1 coordinate 472,671, forward strand.
TTTCTCAATTCCGTATGGAAATAGTATTTACCATTGTGTATGTAAATTCCTTTCAGAATAAACTGAATGCCGAAACTCTTAGCCCCAATATGCTTTACAATGCGTTTGTCCTTTTTGTAAATAGTTTCCAAAAGCAAGCCCGCCAATGAGGGAGAATTGTTGCCCAATTCTTCAAAAAGCACATCGTTACCGTTGGCTTTGTCCACTGCTTTTTGCATTGTCAAAAGGTCATAGCTCAATGCTTCGGGATACCCGCTGTAATACACATTGAAACTGTAAAAACGTCCGTCATTCGTGATAACGGAAAAATTGGTTTCCGCTTCAAAATCCCTTACCGATGCTTTTACACGCAATACATTTTCGGCATCTTCCGCTTTTCCTGCAATTAGGTATTCACTTCCCAAATCCACGTAACGAATGGCAGTCGGGAAAATCAGGTGCGAAGTTTTATCGTAGGTCAATTCCATACGGTACGGTTCTATCTTGCCCAGGGCAAGCGGTGTTCTAATGCTGTCCTGTGCATAAGATTGTACGGCAAAGCCAAGTATGAGGGCAATTGCCCAAAAAGTTTTAAAATGATTTTTCATTGTTTTATTATTTGAATTCAACATTATTTTTTAGATACCAAGAAGACCTGATGTCCTGCTTTCAGTGTTACCTTTGGCGTTCTTACTTTTTTGGCGAAATAGCCCGAAATACCCTGTACTACGCCACGGCTAAGGTCTGCGGCAACTTGCTGTCCGGCATTTTGAGTAAGCATCAAGCTTGTTCCTGATTGTTGGCTCATATTGCCTGCCATTTCTGTAAGGGCATTCATTTCAGGCGAATACGGAACATACAATCCTTGCTGTCCGTCCAAATCGTAAATGGTAATATCCACAGGGATGATGTTGCCCTCCAGTTCTATCGAAGTAATCTTTAGCTGTAATCGCCCTCCCTGAAATTTGGCATTAGCTGTTACAATCGTTCCTTTGGGAATGGTTCGTTGTGGTGTTTGGGCTGGCTCCAATAAACGAAGACGTACACCTGTTTCGCCAACTATTGTTTGTGTTTCGTGTACGCTTGCTTTTATACTGTTTTTCGGTTGTACCACCTGCTCAATGGAACCTGCGGTATAAAAGCCACGATTTTTGGTCTGGCTCCAATCGGCTAAAAATGCACTATCGCTGGGTTCACGGTATAAGGCAGAAACAGTGTTTTTCCTCATAGACGTAAATGCTACAAAATGCTCTTTTTGATTAGTAGTAGCAGTTCCTGAAGCATTGCTGTTATTGACAGGTAGAGCTTCTGAAGTACTCGTACTACCTTGGGGAAGATACTTTGCTGCCATCTGATAGGATTTTTCCATCAGTGCAAGCTGGTCATCTATAGTTGCAGCTTTGGGTACATCTTTTTCAGCCAATTGCTCTTTCAGTTCGTCCAATTGCCTGCGGAGTTCTATTGTTTCCAAATTATCGTCCTGATAAAACGAACCCAATGTACTTTGTGCATTGCGGTAACTGTTTAAGATAGAATTTCCATATCTGCCGGAATTTCTTTCAGAACCATAACGATAGCTTTCCTCTTCTTCAGGTATTTCTTCTTCCATACTCTGGGAGCTGTCTGTATTCCAGTAATCTGAAAGCGTTGTCAGGGCATTTCGTTTTTCTTTATCCTTTTGTTCCAGCATTTCCTGTTCGTATGCCTTTTGCTTGTCCGACTGTAATCCTGCTTCAGTAGCCTGCGGAACTGCATCGTTCAGTCCAAGACTTTCGATTTCGTTCTTATCTTCCGATGGTTTAAATATGAGATACATACAGCCTACAAAGACAATTCCCATCAAGCCGAATATGAGTGGCTTTTTCAGTTTATCGGCTTTGCTCTGCGTACTGTCTTGCAGCACATCAGCGGTTTCTTTCGGATTACCCTCGGTTACCCGAACCACCGTCTTTTTATTTTCATTTTCTTTCATAAATCTTATTTTTAAAAATGGTTGATAATGTGTCCTGTAAGCTTGCAGGGCTTTCTCCTTTTCTGAGTACAGGGTTTTCCATATGCCTGATTTTCATATCGTTTTCAGACTTTCCCGTGTCGTACCAAACTTTGGCAATCACGCCTGCGGTAAGCATCAGATAACCCAAGAAAAAGTATAGGGTATATTTGTGCTGTTTGCGTACAGGCAGTTCACGCCAGCGATCATCCAATTGGTCAAAGTGCCTGTCCATCTTTGCTCTTAATTTTTTCATATTGTAATGATTATCGGTTATCGCATTCGGAACCGTCTGTTTTGGTTAGACAACTGTTCTCTGGGCTTTTCGGAAACTTGTGCAATCGCTTCTTTTCTTGTCGGAACCGAATTTGTAGTGAGATCCGTTAATTTCGATTGCTTCAATAATTGCCCATACTGGTCTATTCTGTCAATATTCATTTTCTGAACATCGAAAAGACCGTCTTTGTACTTTATCCACATATTGCATTCAACCTTTGGCTTATCATCGCCATTCCATTCCAGGTAGGTTTTCAGCATCAGAATGTTTGGCAACATCGGTTTGTCTGTTCCATTATTACAAGCCTCCAAAAATCTGCTGATGCTATCTTTGATTTTGTCGGCATAGGCCGCTTCTGTTTGGAAATAGCCGTCATACCCTTTGTTCGTGAGGGTTTGTGCGAATGTGTCTAAGTCAAGTAACTGTTTCATAACTTCTATTTTTAGCGTTCAATTACTTCAATGTCCCTGTTTTCCGTTACGGCAAACTTTTCGATATTAAAACCTTGTGGGTTATTATCGGAACGGACAGAGTTCACGAGATAGCAGGACGTGATCAGGTTCCGTCTGGTTACATTGCTCGAACGGATGATGAATTGTTTGGCATAGGTTCGCACGGCATACGGATAGGTATCGAAGTTGCAGACAACGCTATCCACCTCAATACGCTGCTGTACGTTTCCTGAAATGATACGGTTATAGTATCCTTTTTCCGAAAGGTCTTTGTAATAATCAAAGGCACTTTTGTCGGCAAGGTTGAACGCCCGTTTCATATTGCTTTCAATGGCATTCTTATCGGGAGCCAATGTGAAGAACAGTTCGTGAAAACGTCTTACGTGTTCCCTCGCTTCAACAGGTCGGTTAATACTTGCATCCTGCGATAAGGCAAGCATTAGCGATTTTCCGTTGTCCAATACATAAACCTTTTGGCGTTGTTCCTCCGCAAAACGGTAGGACTGCCATACGGCATATCCTACCACACTAATGCAGAGAACGGCAAATACGATGGCATAAAGCCTGATCTGTCTGAAGCTGTTTTCAATATTTCTTAGTGTTTTAAATTCCATTTTTTAGATGATTAATTATTTTACATTATTTCATTAGCTGACCACCTATATTACCTGTGGCAGAACCTGCTCCGGCACTTGCTACATTTCCGGCTTTCATTGCTGTCTGATTTACATTTCGTGTAAAGTTTCCTGCACCTCCGGCCTGGATAATCCAACCTGTTACGGTAGGTATCGTAAAGTATCCGATAATGCCGATGATCATAAATATGATGTACACGGTATTACTGGTGTCGGGGATATAACTCGGATCGGCGAGCATCTCAATATCCCGCTCCAATATGAGTGATTGTATCCTTGCAAGCATGGAACTGAACAGATCTGAAACCGGTAGCCAGAGATACACACTGACGTACCTAGTGAGCCACTGTGTGAGCGTACTCTGAAAGCCATCCCATACGGAAATCGCAAAGGCGATTGGTCCGAGTATGGAAAGGACGATCAGAAAAAACGTTCGGATGGTATCTATGACTAATGCGGCTGCCTGAAAGAGTATTTCCAACAGATTGCGAAACCAATCTTTAAGGGCTTTCTCTAGCTGATAAGCGGTTCTGTCCATATACATTCCTGCCATTGTTCCAATGTCGGAAGGCGACCAGCCCAATTCATCCAGTTTTTTATCAAACTCTTCGTCCGATACCATAAAAGCTGTTTCTGGATTTCTGACCATTGCTTCATATTCCAATTGGTCTTTCTGCTGTTGCAATTGGTTCAGGTCGAGTACCTGGTTTTCGAGTATGGCGTGGGTTCCCGTTACCACTGGACTTAGTACCGCATTGATGGTTCCCAATACAATTGTCGGGAAGAACATAATACATAGTCCTAAAGCAAACGGTCGTAGCAATGGGAACATATCTATAGGTTCGGCACGGCTCAGAGCCTGCCAAACCTTTAACGCCACATAGAATAATGCACCCAATCCCGCAAGACCTTTTGCCACTGCTGCCATATCGCCTGCAAGCGGCATCATATCATCGTAGAGCGACCGCAGGACTTCGTGAAGATTATTCCATTCCATAGCTTACCAGTATTTTTGGTTGGAAGTTCCGTAGAGATCAAGTACTCTTTTGGCATCATCTTTCTTTTTCGCTCTCAAATAGCTTACGGAAATGTTCTTGTTGGTGTAATAGCGTACAAGGCTGTGGTATTCCTTGACTTCTTTGTACACACGGTCGATAATGTCCATACGCTCTTTATCGTTCAGCGATAGGCTTGATGAGGTTATGATCTGCTTTAGTTCCTTCAGTAGCTCGGTACTTTCGCCCAGTAATGCCGAATAACCATTGCCAATTGCAGTCAACTCCTGAGCTGTGAAATTGGGATCGTTCATCATCTTGCCGAAATTCTGTACATACATTTCGGATACATCACCTACCAGCAAAACCGTTTGTTGCACTTTACGGGCGTCCTTTACTAAGTTGTTGATGGCTTTCAGTTTGTCGTAATACTCTTTGCCTTGCTTATAGACTTTTTCAACCTCCTTAAAATTCTTAACCACATTACTTACTGTGGAGGATGTTTGTACAATCTCATTGGCGGAGTTGAGAATACCGGATGCAAGATTTGCAGGATCGGTTACTACAAACTGTGCTTTTGCGGAGGGTGTAACGGCAAGCATAATTGCCGTACACACCAGTAACATTACTTTTTTCATTGTTTCTAAATTTTTAAATGATTAATAATTATTGATTTACTTGTTCACGCCTTTGCATAGCGATATGCTTGATGGCGAGTTCGACGTTGCCGTCGAGTTCCGATGCGAGCTGCATCACTTCCATTTTTTCGGTTTCTTCCGTGGTATATGCCAAATACTCTTCAAGACTAACTTCGGTGGCATAGACTGCCGAGTGCGTACCACCTAATCCAATCCACACTTCTTTATAAAGCCGTGACGGATCGTTGTTCATATTGATGGAGAGTACCTGTCCTTTTTCTTTATCGGTAAGCCCGAGCATTGCCTGTATATCATCAAACTTGTTCATATACTTGCGTTGGTCTAAAAGGATTTTACAATCACTGTTGTTAATGATACTTTCCTTAACAATGGGCGACTGGATGATATCATCCACCTCCTGCGTTACCACGATGGCTTCACCGAAAAACTTCCTAACTGTTTTAAACAAATACTTTATATATTCTGCCATACCTTCCTTCGCAATCGCTTTCCACGCTTCTTCAATCAGGATAAGCTTTCGGATACCTTTCAGCCTCCTCATCTTGTTGATAAAGACCTCCATAATGATAATCGTGACGATGGGAAAAAGAATTTTGTGATCCTTGATGGCATCAATTTCAAACACAATAAAGCGTTTGGAAAGCAAGTCTAATTGCTTGTCCGAGTTCAACAGATAATCATACTCTCCACCTTTGTAGTAAGGTTCTAACACATTGAGAAAATTAGCAATGTCAAAGTCTTTTTCACGAACCTGTTTTTCTTCGAGTACCTTGCGGTAATCACCTTGGACATATTCATAAAAACCGTTGAATGATGGGAAAATCCCTTCCGTTTTGATACGCTCAATGTATCCACTCACGGCATTGGAAAGGGCGACCTCTTCAGAACGTGTTGGCGGCTCATCATCACGTTTCCAAAGGGTCAATATCAAAGTCTTGACACTTTCACGTTTCTCGATGTCGAAAACGCCATCATCGGTATAGAAAGGATTAAAGGCAATGGGATTGTCTTCTGTGTACGTGAAATAAACCCCATCTTCGCCTTTGGTTTTTCCTTTAATCAGTTCGCATAATCCCTGATAGGAATTACCTGTATCCACGAGCAATACGTGAGCACCTTGCTCATAGTACTGCCGAACCATGTGATTTGTAAAAAAAGATTTACCACTTCCTGACGGACCAAGTATAAATTTGTTCCGATTTGTGATGATACCACGCTTCATTGGTAAATCCGATATATCCAAGTGGATAGGCTTTCCAGTAAGCCTGTCAGCCATCTTAATCCCGAATGGCGAAGGTGAATTATGATAATTCGTTTCTTCGGTAAAGAAGCATAAGGCAGGTTCAATGAACGTGTAAAAACTTTCCTCACTCGGAAAATCGCCTGCATTGCCCGGCATTCCTGCCCAGTACAAAGTAGCTACATCCGTAGTGTTGTGGCGGGGTTTACATTCCATCAATGCCAATGCACCACCACAATCGTTCTTCAACTGTTTCAGTTCCGCTGGATCTTCTGACCAGGCTATGATGTTGAAGTGTGCCCGTATAGATGAAAGACCGAAAGAATGGGCTTCGTTCAGATACCTTTCTATCCACTCCTTGTTGATCTGGTTGGCACGGCTGTACCGAGCCAGCGAGTGCATATTCCTTGCAGACTTCTCAAACTTTTGAAGATTAGCATCGCTGTTGTCTAAAAACAAGTATTGGTTGTAGATATGATTACAGCTTAACAGCAATCCTACGGGTGCGGCAAACGATAAACGACAGTCGCTTCGGTCGGTCGATAACTTTTCAAAACGTGTATCTGCCGATACCGTTCCCGGCAGATCGTCCGTATCGGACAAAGTATGCAATGATAATCTTTTGTTTCCGATACGTACTTCTTCAGACCCCAAACCGATGTCCTGCATCGGAGTTTCGGCTTCCCTCGAAAGGGTAAGGTATTGTTCCAGCAATCCTTGTTTTTCGTCCGTCCCTATGATGTCGTCTTCGGTCAGGCGTTGCAGGCTTATGAAACCGCTATCGTTTACGATACGCTCAAACTGGGCGACTGCCTCCATAAAGCGGTGTATCGTTTCCTTGTTCCTGATTTCCTTGGGTATCAGCGAACCTTTGCAAAGCGAACTGAAGTTGCTTTGCATACGCATTCTTTCCTTGGTAGTTTTGGTCAGGAACAGGTAGCAATAATGGTTCAGGAACGGTCGCTCATTAAAATGGCGCTGGTAGGATTTAGCCAAAAAGCTCTGGTCTTCCTTTGCCAAATCGGGAGCGTAGTTTTCCTTGATGTACCAATCCTGTTTGTGAACGATTGTAAAATCCGGTAAAGTTTTGATAGCCTTATGCCACGCTGCGTGAATGGCTTCATATTCCGCAGAAGCTACCGTAAACAGTTCCGGCAAACGAACGGCAAAGCAAGCAGTTATGTCTGCATCTTTGGAAAGAATGCAGTTGTTTTCTACTGCCAGCAGAGGGAATTTGCTTTCCAATGTAGTGGTCTTAGATACATTTCTCATACAGCACTCTTTTTAGGTGTGAATTTTAAATAGCGCCTTACGGGCTTGCGACAGATGATGTAATGGGGATGCCTTTTTATTGCGCCGATTTTCATCAATCCGTGTTCACCATACTTTTGATTGAGTGAAAAGGTCTGCCATACAATTAGCGAAGCACCACCAATTCCTAAAGACAGACAGATGTAAGAATTAACCCCAGCCATGTAAAGTATCATGACCAGGATCAATGTCCCAAGTAATCCGCCGGCGAAGATGAATAGGTACTGCGCTTTCAGTCCCTTAAATTCTACTGTTCTTCCAATGCCTTTGTTGATGTTGTAATTACTCATAGGGCAAAGGATTAAAGGAAAAATGAACGAAGAATGGTAGCAGCTACAATAAGGAAGATACAGGCACCGAACCACGATGCCGCCGTTTTACTGGTATCGGGATCTCCGCTACTGAACTTGTTGTACACTTTAACACCTCCGATGAGTCCTACTACGGCACCAATAGCATAGATAAGCTGTGTGGCGGGATCGAAATAAGAGGTGACCATTTGGGTAGCTTCTGTGATACCTGCTGTACCATTTCCCTGGGCGAATGCACCGATTCCTGAGAGCATCAATGTAGCTGCCAGCAAAACTTTTTTTCTTTGTTTTTTCATGATTAAACACATTAATTTGTTATTGTATTCCCACTTCTCGCGGGCTTTCTGAACAAAGGTGTTTCAGAAATCAAGGCGTTATAATAAAGTGACAGTCAAAGGAATGATTTGGCAGTGAGTGACGTTATAGTTGATAATGGAGCATGAAAAAATGCCAAACATTTCGATACAGAATAGCTGATAAAATTTCTCCCTTATGATTTTATAAGTTTTCCATTATCCTAAAAAGACACTGGGTATTTATTTATCCCCTTAACAAAGTCCCAAGAGACCCACCGCTTAAAAAAAAGATTTATTAAAATTATCATTTAAGTATTTGCTTAAATAAGAAAACTATTTGTATTTTTGCTGCGTTATTAAATCCTAAACAAGGAAATTATGGAAAACAATCAATCGTGTATCCGTGTGTTTGCCGACAAGGTTCAAATAGACAATTGTAGAGAAATACTTCAAACCAACGACAAGGCATTCAGTCAACTGAGTGGACTTTTAGCATTGGCAGGAAACGAAGTAAGGTTAAAAATCTTATTTCTCTTAGAAGAAGAAAACGAACTTTGTCCTTGCGACCTTTCAGACATTCTCGGAATGAGCATCCCTGCCGTTTCGCAACACCTCAGAAAACTAAAAGACGGAAACGTCATTGAAGGTAGAAGAGAAGGACAAACCATTTTCTACTCTTTGAAACAGGAGCAACTTACTTTACTTCGTCCATTTTTTAAACACATCATAAACAATTCAAAAAAGGAAACAGTATGAACAAGAAAAACAACAGACTTGTCGGAGCGGGTGTGCTTTCGGCAGTAGCAGCATCACTTTGCTGCATTACACCTGTATTGGCTCTTATTTCAGGAGCTTCAGGAGTGGCATCTACCTTTTCATGGATGGAACCAGCAAGACCTTATCTAATCGGTATCACCGTTTTGGTATTGGGCTTTGCTTGGTATCAGAAACTCAAACCACGAACAGCCGAAGAAATCCAATGTGATTGCGAAGAAGACGAAAAAAAACCCTTTATGCAGACCAAAACATTCTTGGGAATTGTAACCGTGTTTGCAGCCTTGATGCTCGCTTTTCCAAACTATGCACACATTTTCTATCCTTCAAACGACAACAAGGAAGTTGTAATCGTCAATGCTTCTGACATCCAAACGGTAACTTTTGATGTAAAAGGAATGACTTGCAATGGTTGTGCTTCACACGTAGAAAATGATGTGAACAAATTGCCAGGCATTGTTAAGGTAGATGCGATTTATGAAGAAGCGATTGCCAAAGTAGAATTTGACCAAACCAAAGTGAGTATCGCTCAAATTGAAGAAGCCATCAACGGTACAGGTTACAAAGTGGTTGGCAAGAAATAGTATTTTTTTGCCTTTTGTATTTAAGAACTTAATTAAATAATTACACAATGAAAAAGAATTTAATTCTATTGAGTGCTTTGTTCCTAATTGGAATTGCTCAGCTCAATGCACAATGTTGCAAACCGACTGACAATAAAGCACAAACAGCAAATACAACACAGCAAGAAGGTAAGACCCTGCAACTGAAAATCACGGGAATGACTTGTGCAGGTTGTTCCAACCATATTTCAAATGCCCTCAAAGAAGTGGACGGCATTATTGAACACAAAGTGGAATATCCGGGCGATTTGGCAACCATCCAATACGACCCAAAGAAAACAAATCCTGACGCTATCATCAAGGTTATTGAGCAGACAGGCTATAAAGCCGAAATCATTAAGGAAAATCAAAAAGAGAAATCATTATGAACAAAGAAATAATAAAACTTGACATCATAGGAATGACCTGCGACCATTGTGCAACAAGCATTGAAAAATTACTTTCCAAAAATGAAGGTGTAAAAGAAGCTAATGTGAGCTATCCAAAAGCTACTTGCGAATGTTCTTTTGACCCTACCAAAACCAGCAAAGAAGAAATCATTAATACCATCAACGGCACAAAAAACTATCGTGTAAAAAGTGAAATCCCTGATAATGGAAACAGCGGAATTAATCAATTTGATTTAATCATTATCGGTGGCGGTTCGGCTGCATTTTCGGCAGCAATCAAAGCCGAAAGTTTAGGATTATCGACCTTAATGGTAAACGGTGGTTTGGACTTTGGCGGTACTTGTGTCAACGTGGGTTGTGTGCCTTCTAAAAATCTTATTCGTGCAGGCGAGTCGGCTTATCACGCTACACATTCCAACTTTGAAGGCATCAAGCCAAAAGGAGTTGATATTGATTTCGCTCAAATCATCAAAGACAAGAAAAAATTAGTAGCCACACTTCAAGAGAAAAAATATATGGATGTGGTAAGCGATTTTGAAAACCTGACTATGCTAAAAGGTTGGGCAAAATTCAAAGACAACAAAACCATTTTGGTTGATGGCAAGGAATACAAAGCCTTCAAATTTTTAATTGCTGCGGGAGCTACGACCAACATTCCGACTATTGAAGGATTGGACAAAATTGACTACTTGACCAACGTTTCCCTTTTCGACTTGGAAGAAAAACCCGAAAGCTTGACCATTATGGGAGCAGGTTACATAGGTTTGGAAATTGCAATGGCGTACAATCGTTTAGGCGTTAAAGTCCGAATCATTGAATTTACCGACCGTGTTCTACGGACACAAACCCCAGACATCAGTGAAGCATTGGAAACCCAAATGCGAAAAGAAGGCATTGAAATCTTACCTAATTTCAGAGCCGTGAAATTCGAGAAACAAGCGAATGAAACCATCATTCACTGTAAATGTCCTGACGGTTCATTTACGCAAATTATAGAAAAAGGTAAGGTAGTAATTGCCACAGGCACAAAAGCCAATACAAGCCAATTAGGGTTAGATAACATTGGTTTGGAACTCACCAAAAGCGGACATATCGCTGTGAATGAAAAAATGGAAACCAATCTACCTAACATTTACGCAGCAGGTGACGTAACCAACACCCCTGCATTTGTTTATACAGCCGCTTTTGAAGGTAAAATTGCCGTTGAAAATGCGTTCTCAGGAACAGATAATAAAGCCGATTATTCTTCTTTACCTTGGGTGGTGTTTACTGACCCACAAATTGCAGGGGCAGGTTTAGATGAAGCACAGGCAGAATCAAAAGGCATTCCATTTGAAGTTTCAAAACTGGAACTTAAAGACGTACCGAGAGCCATTGCAGCAAACGACACAAGGGGTTTTATCAAACTCATTCGCAATACCGAAACTGACAAACTGATAGGTGCAAGAGTAGTTGCACCCGAAGGCGGGGAACTTATTCAACTATTAAGTATGGCTATCAAATACGGTATTACAGTAAGGGAATTGGCTGAGAGTTTCTATCCTTATTTGACATTAGGAGAAGGCATAAAATTAGCAGCCATAACATTTGGAAAGGACGTCTCAAAGTTGAGTTGTTGTGCGAGTTGATGAATAGGTTTGTGCTTTTAGCCCCTAATTTCCACCGTTTTCCAAAATTGATAGTGAGAGGAATTACTTGGCAGTGAGTGCCATTTTAATTGGTAGCTATTAGTAAGAAGCACATCGAACAAAATGATGTTCGACGTGCTTCTTACTAATCCTCTTTTAAAGAGGTTACATTTTTCGCCCTTTGCTTCCTTGCTCTTTTTTTGAAAAGGAAACAGACTTGTTTTGGAGTTTTTTCTTGATCGTTTTTTCTTTCAGCACCATCAGATTTTCTGTTATTATTTGTGGTAGGAATGTTTCCTTCCAGGGAATTGTCTTTGCTTCAAAATGAGATTTTAGACCTATACGCTTTAAATCTTCTTTGATATTCCAACCTCCGTTTCGGTTCCAACCAATTGGATCAAGATCTCTTTGAAAAGGAAATTGAACGGCGATAAGGTCTTTTGGAAATACCAGAATACTATCATAATCTAACTCTTGAAATTCGCGTGTTTTAGGGTTGTAGGGAATGATGTAAGCATTCGCTTCCTCGGAGAAATAATGATCTATTTCATCAAAGACAATTCCTTTTGACAAGAAATCATCTTTGGGGCGAAGCATATCCATGCGTATATCAACATAAAATGTATGACCTTGAATGTCGATTGTAGGAAGCATTCCCTTTTGGATTCTATCATTGAATGCCGTTTGATCGACCATTAAGTCGAAGTCTGTTTTGTTTTTCAGTTCTTCGAGACTTAGCTTATACTTTTCTGCCATTCCTGCTGGATCAAGCACAACTAGTTCGGATATCTTTATCAAAGTTTCTTCTCCGTTACTTATAAGGTTCGGAATGTTCTTCTCCTGTAAACTATAGTTAAAAGCGTAGCCATCTACTACATCTCTCATTTCGTAAATTGAAATGGTATTGACTGGATTCTCTTTTTCCCTTAATTCGACCTTATTTATATCGACCAAGAAATCTGTTCCCTCGATATTTATACTAGGCAATTCTCTTTCCATACTTCGTTATTTTAAAAAACAAAGGGAAGCCTATACAAACTCCCCAATATCAAAATCCTCTAAATCATTTTTCCGCAAAATGGAAGAACTGGTTTCCGTTTCAGATGAGAGCGAACTATCCAATAGCTCAGCTATTTTTTGAGAAGCACCCTCTATGGAATTTTCCAGCAGGCTGAATAATTCAGTTCCTTGTATTTTCTGAACTATGGCTATCGCTGTTTCCTTTTGGGCTGGTTCCAATTCTTCTTTTTGGAGCAACACCCCCACGGAGTTTAGTTCTTCAAAGGTAACCCCTTGGGCAAAACCGTCATCACCACCGGATATTCCGTACCTGTTCCATTCTTCTTCCTCTTCTTCCAAATCAGGTATCTTTCTGAAAACTTCGTCCAGCTCTTCCTGCGGAATTTGAATACCTACGTTTTCATTTTCGTCGTATTCAATGTCTAAATTAGCAGGGTTTATCTCCGGTTCCTGAATTTGGCGTTCAGTGGCAGTGTTTGGCACTGAAAGGCGTTCTACGGGTTTTGGTTGGCCCATAATATCGGGCAGGTTCGGATTGATTTTTTCCTGTTTTGGTTTTTGTTCCGACCTTTTTTTAATGACAATCTTGTCCTGTAAAAGCAGGGCGATGACTATCAGCAGGCATATCACAATAATTATTTCCATAACCTCTAATTTTTAAAACAGTCCTTTGTATTTTTCTTTGAACTCCTTTGTAATGGCATCCTCATACACGTTAAAATGATGTTCGAGGATTTTATTGAGATAGGCAAACAAGGGTATCTTATCGTTGCCAATGATTTGAACTATTCGTGTTAGTCGTTCGTGATATTCAGGACTTAGGTATATGCTTTTACTGCCTCTTTTCTGCTCAATATCCATTTGCAGAAATGCCTGTTCATAGCTGTTTTGCGCTTGATCTCTCATTACTTCGGGAATACCATTGTCTGTAACAACATTCCTTTTTTTATTATTTTTCTTCATTATAAAATGGGTTTAAAACGTTCATTGAAATAATCGGTAATATCATCCCCAAATTCTCTGAAGTGATGTTCAAGAATATTATCGATGTACGAGTAGAGTGTTGTTTTTTCTTCCCTCGTTAATTGCACAATGCGGAGCAATCTCTCGTGGTATTCAGGACGTATGTAAACTACCTTACCGTTACGCCCCGATGGAAACCGATTGACCAAAAATGTTTCCTCGTAGTCCGCTTTCTTTGATGAACTGTTACGGGCTTTTTCCCTGGGCTTTGTTTCCTTTGGTACATCCTGCTTTTTGTTATTGCTCGGTGGAGCAACAGGCTCATCGCCGCTTATGACGTTCATAAGGTATTCCTCATCAACATTGGGCTTTTCAAAATCGTTGTTTTTGTTATCTGAAGCCATACTTTACTATTTTTATAGATGAGTGATTTTTAAAAATTCCTCGACAAACAAATCCATTTTAGTTGCTTTCATTAACTGTGGTTCGGCAGGCAGCAAACTTGACCGGAATACATAACTACCTGTATCGTCTGTTTCCTTTCGGAAACGCTTGCTATCCATTATCCTTGTTTCCATTATGGGCAGGTTGAGTTCCTTGATGACACTTTGATACGCATCATACAAACCTGTTTTTTCCCTGCCGTCCACCTGGTTCCAAAACAGCCACATCTCTTGTTCGGGATTGCCCTCGTCCGTTTGGGGAAGTCCGAGAAAGGCTTTGGTAAAGCCCAATGTACTTTCCACTACCAAACGGTCGGCAGTAATGGGCGAAAAGATGAAGTCCATTTTTTTTAAAGTGGTCAAAACGCCTTTAGTATTGGCTGTTCCCGGCAGGTCGAAGAAGATCACATCTGGCACAACCGCCGACTGGCTTCTGTATTCCGATGCTTTCTCCAGAGCCGTTTCAGCTTTACATTTAATAATCGGGTACGCTTTTTTGTTGATTGCTTGAAACTGCTTCATTGCCGCTTTTTTATGGTAGTCGTTCTGCATTATGGTTCTCTTATCCCGTTCACGCATATTGGTCAGGCTGTGTTGCGGAAAGTCGCAGTCCATCACCAGCACATTAAAACCTAAACGGTAGTGAAGCACACTTGCCAGTAAAGTGGTCATTGTAGATTTTCCCACACCGCCTTTTTGGGTGGAGAAGCTGATTTTTAAAGTTTTCTTTGTTGTTTCCATTATTTAAAAATTTATTGTTACACACTTTATTTGTTTGCAGGATTGAATATTGGTTTATCTGATTATTACCTCATTCCTATATTCCTGCATTCCCTTTTGGGTACTTTCCTGCACAGGTATCTGCTTTCATTTTTGCCTTGTAAGGCACATTCTTTAGCAAGTGGCAAAACTTGCAACAGGTAAATTGCTTTACCGCTTTTATGCTTTTACACTTTTATTGTTTTATGCTTTTAAAACCCTATGCTTTTATTCCAAACCGCTTGTTTGCAAACCTGATTTTCTTCTTTGTTTAGATACATTTTTTACTACCTGCACTAAAATTATACGGCAAATAAAGCGATTGATTTGCCCGCTGATTGCGGTGTGGCAGTGTTTGGCGTTCAAAGGCAGTGTTTGGCACTGCTATACAGTACAATGCTTTCGTAAACAGGGCTTTACTTTGTACAATGATTTTTATTAATGGATTTATGCAAAATTCTTTTGACAAATCGGAGGGCAACGGGAACGGCATCGAGCCGTTTTTCCCTGTTACATTTAATCCGTCCCGCAGGGCGGATTTTTGTGTTCGACAGAACACGGCAAGTTGTGTTTTGAGGCACTCTAAACCGAGTTTAGTGCCTCAAAACAACTTGCCCTTTGCAGGGGGCAGAAAAAGCCTCCGAAGTCGGCTTTTCGTGTAGATTATAAATGGATTAGTGATGAACGAGAACAATAACAGTAAACAGAACAAAGGCGGGCGTAAGCCGAAGCTTGATCCCAGCACGCACCGCCACGTATTCCGATTGACAGATAAGGAAAATGCCAAACTTTTATCGCTTTTTGAAGCATCGGGAATGTCCAATAAAGCCAAGTTTATCATTTCACAGTTGTTCGGAAAGGAAATGAAGTCGGTTAAAATTGATAAGGGAACGGTTGATTTTTATATGCGATTGACTTCGTTTCACACTCAGTTCCGGGCAATAGGTGTAAACTATAACCAGATTGTGAAGCTGTTGTACCGCCATTTTTCGGAGAAAAAAGCCGCAGCATTTCTTTACAAACTGGAAAAACAGACGGCAGAAATGGCAATGTTGTGTCAAAAAATCATTCAGATAACCGAAGAATTTGAAGCCAAACATCTCAAAAATAGCCGTAGAAATGATAGCTAAAATCGGAAGAAGTGAAAATTTATACGGTGCGCTGGCGTATAATAACCTGAAAATCGAAAAGGAAAACGGACAAATTTTGTTCGCTAATAAGATGATTGAAACCGCAAACGGACAATATACCGTAGCACAATTAGCCCAATCTTTTGCACCTTATCTGTTGGCAAACCGCAATACGGAAAAACATACGTTGCATATTTCGCTCAATCCCGACCCGAATGATACTGTAAACGATGACAAATATCGGGAAATGGCAGAGCAGTATATGCGGGAGATGGGCTACGGCGAACAGCCTTTTGTAGTCTTCAAACACACGGATATTGACCGTTCACACATTCATATCGTTTCGGTTTGCGTGGATGAGCAGGGCAAAAAGATTTCGGACAAATTCGAGAAAATGCGGTCTATGAATGTATGTCGTGAACTGGAAAGAAAACACGGATTGATACCCGCAACGGACAAAGAGCGCAACCAAACGGATAAGGTTTTCCGTCCGGTAGATTATCGGGCAGGCGATGTAAAAAGTCAGATTGCTTCGGTCGTTCGCCACCTGCCGAACTATTACCGATATCAAACGTTGGGCGAATACAATGCTTTGCTTTCCCTGTTTAATATTACTATTGAAAAAGTGGAGGGCGAGTTACACGGTAAGGCACAGCAGGGCTTATTGTATATTCCCTTAAATGAAAAAGGAGAAAGAGCCGGACATCCGTTCAAGGCTTCGCTGTTCGGAAAGAGCGCAGGGCTTCCGGCTCTGGAAGTGCATTTTGCGAAATGCAAAACAAGCCTTAAAGATACCCCGACCAAACAGACCTTACAATCTGCCGTTACCATTGCCCTGCAATCTACGAACGATGAACAGGCTTTTAAAAAGCAGTTAGGGGAACAGGGCATTAATGTAGTGGTACGCCGGAACGATGCAGGACGGATTTACGGAATGACATTCATCGACCACAATTCTAAAACGGTATGGAACGGCTCACGCCTGGCAAAAGAACTTTCTGCCAACGTATTTAATGATTATTGGAACAACAACATAAAGCCCGACATTAAAGAGCCTGATGAGTTAAAACCAAAAACAGCAAGAACAAATGATGCAAGTCTTCCGCAGGAAAAACCACACCATTTGTTTGATTTTATTAATACCGATAAAAATGAAGACGGATTGGTTGAAGCATTGGGCGGTTTGCTTATTCCCGAAGCACAGGGCGAGGATTACGAGGAACAGGATTTTGCCAACCGGATGAAGAAGAAGCGCAAGCGCAAGCGAGGTCAGTAATAAGTTTTTATTTGCCTGTTATGTAGAAACTTTCAGCCCCAACGCATAGCTCCAGTGTAAAATCTTAGGTGCAGTAGGTGTTTTGAATTGGTTAATACCGTATATGTATAATGCAAAAAGTACGAACGCTCCCCAACTAAGCCCGATACACCAAATACTTTCCCGTTCTGCAATACTGAACATTCCGGCTACTATTGATTTAATAATAAATGCAGGAACAATACAGCATAATAGTACACAGATTGCCCAGGGCAATACCCATAGCTTGCGGTTCTTTCTCCGCAACCCGATAATGGTTCCTTTCAAAAAGTAAACGATGCAGAAAATAAAGTAGGCAAATAATAGGGAGAAGCCCCAAATCTTAAAGTTTTCGGTTCCTTTGCCCCACAACTTTTGCGACAGTAAAAATCCAGCATAAAAGAACACACCGAAAATCGCCCCGATTTTTAGGACGAAAAGAAGAAACTTTATTATCCCCGACATTAATCCGGTGGCAGCTTGGCTTTCTCCGCTTTTCCGAATTTCATATTCCTGTTCAGTTTCTCCGGGATACGCATCTGGATTATTCCAACTCATAGCATTCTCCTTTAAATCTTGCTTGTTCCAACTAAGAAAAGCAAAATGATTTTCACAACTATAAATTTATAAAAAATGATTGGATTATCTGCAAAGGATTAGAGCCACTTACAGCCAAACACTGCCACGTAACGCCGCTTACTGCCATTGTAATTTTAAAACCTAACTATTCATATCAAATGATGCAGATCTTCCTGCGGAAGAACCACACCATTTGTTCGACTTCTTAACTACGGAGAAACACGAAGACGGTTTGATTGAAGCATTGGGCGGCTTAATTCCTGAAGCACAGGGAGAAGATTACGAAGAACAGGACTTTGCCAATAAGATGAAAAGAAAAACAAAGATAGACTGTTCATTCAAACACGTTTTGTAATTTAAAGTGGTTAGAAATTTGATATAAATACCAAAGGTTAACGAACTAAAAAGTTTAAAGGATGAATAAAATTAGCTTTCAGGACACGCACATATATCCGGGATGTCTGGCAATATTTAATTTCAGGATTTCCTTGCAAAGTGCTATAATGTTAGCCGTAGCCGAGTTTAGCGATGGAGCTGTAACAAATGCCGAGATTGAGCCATTGAATGCCGAAGAAGTAGTAGTCTATATTGATGGATATACGACAACTAAAGGCACTAACATTTCAAAGAAAAACTGGCTGCTTAAATATGATAACGCACAGGATATTTGGAAAGTAGTTAAGAAAAAATAACACTTTTATTGTAGCAATCTGTAAAATTTTAAAGAGTGCTTTCATTTTGGAAGCACTCTTTTCATTTTAGAATGATTGGCATTCAGCCAAACACTGCCACAGAACGCCACAGGCTGCCATATTCTTACAGCCACTCCACACAGCCTTTAAATTCACGCCCGAACATTAAAACTGAAAAATAATGCAGGGAGAAGACGATTTAAGAGGCTTAGCCAAAATAATGGCTTTTATGCGGGCAGTGAGCATCATCATAGTGTTGATGCACTTGTATTGGTTCTGCTACGGTTTCTTTTTAGAACGTGGCTGGACGTTGGAAGTAATCAATAAGGTATTAGGCAATTTCGACCGAACGGCAGGGTTGTTTTCGCACACCTTATATACCAAAGTATTTGCTTTGGTTTTGTTGGCTTTAAGCTGCTTAGGCACAAAGGGCGTAAAGACCGAGAAGATAACCTGGTCTAAAATTTATGTGGCTTTGGGCGTTGGGTTTGTATTGTTTTTCCTCAACACGCCGTTTCTAAAACTACCTCCGGCAACAGGCACATTCCTTTATATGCTTACTATCTCGTTAGGTTATATCGCTTTGCTGATGGCGGGTGTATGGATGAGCAGGTTACTGAAAAACAATTTAATGGACGATGTTTTCAATAACGAAAATGAGAGTTTCCAACAGGAAACAAAACTGATGGAAAATGAATACTCCGTCAATCTGCCTACCAAATTTTACTACAAAGGGAAATGGAATAACGGCTGGATCAACATCGTAAATCCATTCAGGGCATCCATCGTGTTGGGTACACCAGGTTCTGGAAAATCTTATGCAATCGTAAACAACTACATCAAGCAGCAGATAGAGAAAGGTTTTTCAATGTACATCTACGATTTTAAGTTTGACGACCTTTCCACCATAGCATACAACCATTTGCTGAAGCACCGGGATAAGTACAAAGTACAGCCAAAATTTTACGTGATAAATTTTGACGACCCACGCAAGAGCCACCGTTGCAATCCACTCAATCCCGATTTTATGACGGATATATCCGATGCCTACGAAGCGGCATATACCATAATGCTAAATCTCAACAGAAGCTGGATCCAGAAACAGGGCGATTTTTTCGTGGAAAGCCCAATTATTCTTTTAGCTGCCATTATCTGGTTTCTGAAAATTTATGATAACGGTAAGCATTGTACATTCCCACACGCTATTGAATTGCTGAATAAAAAGTACGCCGACGTGTTTACGATACTTACTTCATATCCCGAATTGGAAAATTATTTGTCGCCCTTTATGGATGCTTGGCAAGGCGGCGCACAAGACCAATTACAGGGACAAATCGCATCGGCAAAAATTCCACTATCCCGTATGATTTCACCGCAGTTGTATTGGGTTATGACAGGCGATGATTTTTCGTTGGACATCAATAACCCGAAGGAACCAAAAATTTTATGTGTAGGCAACAACCCCGACCGTCAAAATATTTATTCCGCAGCTTTGGGTTTATACAACTCCCGGATTGTAAAGCTCATTAATAAAAAAGGGCAATTAAAGAGTTCCGTTATCATAGACGAATTGCCCACGATTTATTTTAGGGGGCTGGACAACCTTATCGCAACGGCGAGAAGTAATAAGGTGGCTGTATGTTTGGGCTTTCAGGATTTTAGTCAATTAATACGGGATTATGGCGACAAGGAAGCTAAGGTTATTCAGAATACAGTCGGTAATATTTTCAGTGGTCAGGTTGTAGGCGAAACCGCAAAGAGCCTTTCGGAACGCTTCGGGAAAGTATTGCAAAAACGCCAGAGTATGACCATTAACCGCAACGATAAATCTACTTCCATATCAACGCAATTAGATAGCTTAATACCTGCTTCCAAAATTTCAACGCTTACACAGGGTATGTTTGTCGGTTCTGTATCAGATAACTTTGATGAACGTATCGAGCAAAAGATTTTCCACGCCGAAATTGTAGTAAATAATGAAAAGGTAGCGGCTGAAACCAAAGCCTATCAAAAGATACCTCAAATCTTATCTTTTATAAATGAGCAGGGCGAGGATAAAATGAAGCAGGAAATTGAAAGCAATTACAAACAGATAAAATCCGACATCCTGGATATTGTTGTAAGTGAAATGGAGCGTATCAAGAATGATCCGAACTTACAGCATTTGGTACAAAATGAATAATTTCAAAATGACATAAGTTGCCTCAGAAATAAGGTAGCTTCTACTTCTTTTACCTAACTTTGATAAATGTTTTTTTAGAATGGAACAACTCGGACAAATTACAGAATTTAAGTCATCGCCCGAATTGGTGGAGAAACTTTATCAATACAGTATAACGAAAGAATACACCGCAGGAAGCGTTATACTGAATGAGAATTCATCTATACGCTCTATCCCTATTGTTACAAAAGGTATCCTTAAAGTTATCCGCACAGAAGAAGACGGCAGAGAAATTTTGCTGTATTATATCAAAGCCGGAGAAAGCTGCATTATGTCTTTTTTGGGTGGTATGCACAATGAAACCAGCAAGGTTAAAGCCGAAGTGGAAGAGGATGCAGAAATCCTTTTTCTGCCTATGGATAAAGTAGCCTTGTTTATCAAGGAATACCCGCAATGGCTGGATTATATTTTTCGTTTGTACCACAAGCGTTTTGAAGAATTGCTGGAAATAGTAAATGCCATTGCCTTTAAAAAAGTAGATGAACGTTTGTTGGATTTGCTACAAAAGAAAAGAAATTTAACAGACAATAATACCTTAAATATTACCCACGAGCAATTAGCCAACGAATTAGGAACAGCCCGTACCGTTGTATCACGCCTTTTAAAGCAGTTGGAAGAAAACGGAACAGTTAAGTTGGGCAGGAACAAAATCATCCTTATGTGACTAAAGTAGCTGTATAGGATTTGGAATTGATACAATTTTGCAGTATCAATTTCAGAAGTCAATGGACATAGCTGGTTATTTAGCATCAATTTTTATAGGCATAGCATTAGGCTTAATCGGTGGCGGTGGCAGTATCCTTACCGTCCCGGTATTGGTTTACCTGTTTAGCCTCGATGCAGTATTGGCAACCGCCTATTCTCTTTTTATCGTTGGCGCAACGAGCGTTGTCGGTTCATTTTCCTATTTCAAAAAAGGATTGGTCAATATCAAAACAGCTATTGTTTTCGGTATTCCGTCCATTGCCGCCATTTTTCTGACACGGGAGTATCTGCTTCCCGCAATCCCGCAGGAGATTTTCACAATTGGGAGTTATACGATAACCAAAAATATTTTCCTGATGCTGCTCTTTGCCGTACTAATGGTTGCAGCATCGTATAGTATGATAAAAGAAGAGAAACAGACTAATGATGAAGCCTTGCAAAATCGACAATTCAATTATTGGGAAATTCTCTTTCAGGGAATTATCGTAGGCGCTATTACAGGAATGGTTGGCGCAGGTGGCGGCTTTCTTATAATTCCTGTTTTGGTAAAACTATTGAAATTACCAATGAAAACAGCCGTAGGCACATCATTGGTTATTATTTCCATCAATTCTTTAATGGGATTTCTGTTTTCCTTATCCCACACCTCCATACAATGGGGCTTTTTACTAACCATTGCCGCTATCGCCATTATCGGCATACTGATAGGTAGTTATCTTTCTACTAAAATAAAGGCTTCCAAATTAAAACCAGCTTTCGGTTGGTTCGTTTTGGTAATGGGCATTTATATCATCATCAAAGAAACCCTACGAATATAAATAGCTCTTGTGTAACTAAAGTAGCTGTACGAAACAAATAAGTAACAGAAATTTGAAGTATTAATATGATTGATTTACGAAAACAGATAAGATAAATGTTAGAATTTTTGAAACAACCCTGGGCTTGGTACGTTGCAGGCCCATTAGTGGGGCTGACCGTACCCTTACTTTTAATCGTCGGTAACAAATCATTTGGTATCAGTTCCTCACTACGGCATATATGCGCATCCTGTATGCCTGCGGGTATCCCGTTCTTTAAATACGATTGGAAAAAAGAAGTATGGAACCTGTTTTTTGTGTTCGGGATATTCTTAGGTGGGTTAATTTCTATTAATCTGCTGTCAGATCCTGCGCCCATCGAAGTCAACCCAAAGTTAGCGCAGGAATTGGCAGGGTACAGTATTACCAATTACAACAATCTAATCCCTGAAGATATTATCAACTGGCAATCGTTGTTTACGCTGAAAGGATTTTTATTGATGGTTGTCGGCGGCTTTCTGGTAGGCTTCGGAACACGCTATGCGGGAGGCTGTACAAGTGGACACGCCATTATGGGCTTATCCAATTTGCAGTTGCCCTCACTTATTGCCACCATTTGCTTTATGATTGGCGGCTTCATTATGGCAAACCTGATTTTACCTATTATACTTTCACTTTAACCTCGACAAGAAATGCAACAAAATAAAGATACAGAAAAAGATTTACAGCTTCGTGAACTGGATGCGATGTGTGTCAACGAAAGCCGTTTAGAACACAAATGGTATCATAACATCAAATACCTGATAATCGGTATAATGTTCGGTATCGTATTCGTGAAATCGGAGGTTATAAGCTGGTTCCGCATACAGGAAATGTTTCGCCTGCAATCGTTCCATATGTACGGTATCATCGGGAGTGCGGTCGTAACAGGTATGATTTCCATTTTCCTGATAAAGAAATTCAACATCAAAACCATTTACGGCGAACCTATTAAGATTGCTCCCAAAACATTCCATAAAGGTCAAATCTATGGCGGTTTGATTTTCGGTTTAGGATGGGCAATGACAGGAGCCTGCCCCGGTCCCTTGTTTGCACAGATTGGGACGGGTGCAACCGTTATTGCCGTTACATTATTGAGTGCTGTTGCAGGAACTTGGGTTTACGGCTTGCTAAGAGAGAAGCTGCAACACTAAAAAACGGTTATCTATCGGTTTAAAAGATTGCCGATAACAGCACTTTTCTGAATTTAATCACTCAACAAAAATTACAGCAAGAAAAACATCAAATTAATCGGGTTATGTAACAAAAGTAACAGTACATAAAAACCGAATAGTTTAAATTTGCAGGTTGTGAACTTTTAAAAAGTGATTAATTATGTTGTCCAAAACAAACTTAACAATTTCAATAATATTCTTATTAATTATGTCAATATTACAAGGAAATAAACTACAAGCTCAAAGCTATTTTTTCGAGCGTGTGTATGATGAAACACTTTCACAGGCAAGTTTCGTAATAGGCGATTTGCATACCAAAGAAGCCATAGTTATTGACCCCAAACGGGATATAGATACTTATTTGGAAATAGCCAAAACCAACAACATCAAAATAACCAAAGTAGCCGAAACACATATACACGCAGATTTTTTAAGCGGTTCCCGTGAATTGGTAGCCGTTACCAATGCGGAGTTGCTACTGTCCAATGAGGGCGGAACGGATTGGCAGTACGAGTTTCCGCATACAGGACTGAAAGACGGGAACATTATCCAAATTGGGCAGGTAGAACTGAAAGTAATGCACACGCCTGGTCACACGCCAGAAAGCGTTACCTTTTTGGTAAGAGATACGAAAGTTCCTGCCACACCTCAAAGAGCTATTACGGGAGATTTTATTTTCGTGGGCGATGTCGGTCGTCCTGATTTATTGGAAAAATCAGCAGGACAAATCGGTTCGCAGGAGATTGGAGCAAAACAGCTTTATACCTCTATTCAAAAATTCTCCAAATTGCCCGATGATTTGGAAATATGGGCAGGACACGGAGCAGGCTCGTTTTGTGGCAAAAGTTTAAGCACTATTCCGCATTCTACATTAAAGGAAGAAAAGCAGAACAGCGAAGCATTTCAATTTACAAATGATGAAAAAGGCTTTATAAGGTTTATTCTTGACGGACAACCGACCCCGCCTAAATACTTTGCCGTGATGAAGCGGCTGAATAAGATTGACCGCCCTTTTTTAATAGAAGTTCCCATTCATCCGAAACTAAAACAGGCGGATTTACAAAAATCAATAGATAACAATCTTCTGATTATTGATACCCGAAAAAAAGGCGATGTTGCCAAAGGGCATATTGCAGGTAGTCTGCATATCGAAAACGGAAAAACATTTTCTACGTGGGCAGGCTCTTTAGTAGATTACCAACAGCAATTAATATTAATAACTGATGAAGCGCATACAGAAGATCTGACCCGTAAGCTGATGCGGATAGGAATGGATAATATTTACGGGTTTGTAACCGATTTGAATAAAATGAATATGGTACTGGAAAAATCAGACCTTGTTAGCATCGAAGAACTGAAAAAACATTTGGATAAAAAAGATGTACAGGTTATAGATGTCCGCACAGAAAGCGAATACAACAATGGACACATCAAAGGCGTGGAAAATATCGTTTTGACTTCTTTGGAAAACAACTTGGATAAAATCAGTAAGAACAAGCCTGTTATTGTCCATTGTCAGAGCGGTGTACGTGCTGCAATGGCATATTCTATTCTCAAAAGAAACGGCGTAAAGAACCTTAAAACATATTCAGGCGGCATCAATGAATGGGAAGAAAAAAAGAATGAATTGGTAAAATAAAAGACTTCTTAATTATTACAAAACTTGAGAAGAGATGTTTACAGCATCTCTTTTCGCTTTATTGCACAATTCATAGAAATGCTTGACCCTATCGGTAAAACATACCAGACTTCACATCTTTTCGTGTTAAAAAACACTAAAATACCCATTTCTTCTTGTATGCTTAAAGAATTAAAAGTATTTTTGTAAATTGATGAACAGGACTGTACCACATATTTCAGCAACTTACAGGCGATACTTCTTTGTATTCGCCACGTTCTTGTTGGTATTGCTTACATCCTGCCCAATCAAAAGCAGCATTAAAATTTTTGCAGGTCTGCCCACACAAACAGAAAGCGGCGTTCCTAAGACCAATCATAGTTTTCCGGCAAGCTCGCTGGAAAAATGTAGCAAGATTGAAACTGCCGACAACCAGATTGTCCAAAACTTTAATTTTAAGGCGAACGATTTATTACCCGTTCTTCTTTTTACGGCTTCGCTTCTTT
Organism: Chryseobacterium sp. L12; assembly: GCF_056133985.1. Taxonomy (NCBI): domain Bacteria; kingdom Pseudomonadati; phylum Bacteroidota; class Flavobacteriia; order Flavobacteriales; family Weeksellaceae; genus Chryseobacterium; species Chryseobacterium sp. L12. The sequence goes on from NZ_JBVYOF010000001.1 coordinate 498,171, forward strand.
TCCTTATCGGCTTCCGTCCGTTAAATAAAGAAAACAAGCATCCACTTTATAGCGGTAGCAACAAAATCCGTAGTTCTATTCCTATCTTTTTGGAATACCGGAAGCTCATCATCCACTTTGCCCGCTAATTCTTTTTTCCTATTGACTGTGATGCAGTTTCAATAGGCTTTCTATTGTTTTCATTTTAAAATAATCTTAGGTCGTATAAGCGACCTCTCCAAAATTGTATCGTAATATGATAAAACATATTATGGCAACCATATTATTATGGTTAGCCATTGTTGCTGCGCTTCCACTATATGCACAGCAACAACAGGAATATACTTTAGGCAGCTTGTGGTCTAAAGTCGAAGAAACCTATCCCGGCGTTGGGGTAAAAACATCGGCGATAGATGCCGCAAAGTTCAACCAACGGGCGGTTAAGGGCAATATGCTCCCACAGGTAAACGCACAGGCACAGAATACCTACGGAACGTATGAGGGAAGCGCAGGAGCGTTTTTTCCGCAGGCAGGCTTTTTCAATGTTAGCGGTTCGGCAGTACCACTGGACGGTAGTTCTACGGCTGCCAATACTTTTAGCTCCGCCATTGTTCAATGGGAAGTATTTTCTTTCGGAAAGTTGCGCAAGCAGAACGAGGCTGCGGGTGCTTTATATGATAAATCGGTAAGTGATAAAGATGCTTACATACTCAACCTTAAAAAGATACTATCAGAAAGATACATTACACTTTTGTACAACAATGCCAAGCTGGACTGGACAGCGAATAACGCAGGACGTTTGGATGATATTCGCAAAATAACTTCGGGCTTATCCGCTTCGGGTTTAAGACCGGCAGCAGACAGCCTGCTCGCTTCCTCATCCTATGTACAGGCATTGGGCGAAAATGATAAATGGAATGGATTTAAAAATGCTTCCCTTATCAAATTGCTGGAATTGTACGGTAATGACAGCGTTAATTATACTGCATCTGCCAACCGCTTCGGTAATCCCGCCGAAAATAATTTCAATAGAGTAAATAGTATAAGCCCATCGCATCCAATTTTAGATGCTTTGGATAAACAATCAGCCTATTATACGTTAAGCGGCGAAGCACAGAAAAGGTCATCCTTGCCATCCATTAACCTGTTAGGCGGTTACGCTTATCGGGGTACAGGTATCAACCCTAACGGAACAGTATCGGGAGCGTGGAAAAACGGGTTCAGCAATACGACCAATAACTTTTTGGCGGGCATTGGTATTACGTGGAATTTGACGAGCCTGCATACCAACCGTATGAAAGGGGAACAATTGTTCAAAGAAGCGGAAAGTACCAAATTGCTGCATTCACAATACGAACAGGCAATGCAGGCAGATCTATCTGCTTCGCAGGCAAAAATCATTCAGCAGTACGAGCAACTCAGGAAAACGAAACTTGCTGTACAGCAATCGCAGGACGCTTACAATATGTATCTGGCAAGGTACAAAAGCGGTCTGATCACTTTAAGCGAATTATTACAGATACGCATTTTGCTGGAACAGGCAGAGAATGCCCACATAGAGGCTTCCCGTGATTATTGGATGCTCCTTGCTTACGAGGCGGAACTGACCGCCAACTTCGATTTCTTGTTTAACAATCTTTAATTATTGCGTATGAACCTGATAAGATTTGCGTTAAGGAAACCGATTGCTATTATGGTAGCAGTGCTTACGATAGCTTTCTTTTCCTATAACACAGTAAAAAAAATAAACGTAGATATATTCCCCGAAGTGGAATTGCCTGCGATATATATTGCTATGCCTTATGGTGGTTTGTCGCCAGCCTATATGGACGGGTTTATGGCAAATGAGTTCCAAAAGGTACTCCTGTTTGTAAGCGGTGTAAAGAACATCGACTTCAAAAGCGTACAGGGATTAACACTGATGAAACTAACATTTTATCCCGGAACGGATATGGCACAGGCAGCCGGAGAGGTTTCTACCTTTACCAACCGGGCAATGGGCTTCCTGCCGCCCGGAGCCGTACCGCCAATGGTAGTACGGTTTGACGGTAGCTCACTCCCTGTCGGGCAATTGGTATTTGAAAGTGAACAGCGTTCGGTAAACGAATTGCAGACACTCGCCATTACGAAAATCAGACCGATGTTTACCGAAATTCCCGGTATCACTTCTCCAGCACCGTTTGGCGGTAATATTCGTTCGATTATCGTAAACATCAATCCCGAAGCAATGCAGGCGAGCGGGCTAAGCCCCGAAGAAATAACAGCCGCCATTACTAAAAACAGTCTGCCTTCGCCTGCCGGAAATATCCGCATAGGCGATGAAAACCTGATGGCTCCGATTAACTCCATTGCCAAAAATCCCGAAGAATTTTTGAACACGCCTGTAAAAACAAGTGATAACCGAACTATTTATGTGCGTGATGTGGCAAGCGTGTTGGACGGTGCAGATCAGACCGTGGGCTATGCGGTGGTTAATGGCAAACGGTCGGTTTACCTCCCTATCATCAAAAAAGCAGATGCCTCCACTTTAGATGCCGTAAAGAACTTAAAGGCTTCTATACCGATGCTCAAAAGCCAGTTGCCTGAAGATGTTGATGTCCGTTACGAATTTGACCAATCGACCTACATCGAACGTTCGCTTTCCAACCTGATACACGAGGGCATATTGGGAGCAGTTTTCACAGGCTTAGTGATATTGCTGTTTTTAGGCGATACTCGGGGAGCGATTATTGTGGTACTGACTATCCCGATTGCTATCCTATCAGCCGTTACAGCACTGCATCTTTTCGGGCAAACCATTAATATTATGACATTGAGCGGGCTTGCCCTTTCCATCGGTATCCTGGTCGACGAAGCCACGGTAACGATAGAGAACATACACCAGCATATGGAAATGGGCAAATCCAAACAGCGGGCAATCGTAGATGCCTTGCTCGAAATCTCTATTCCTAAATTACTGATATTGCTCTGTATCCTTGCGGTACTTACACCTGCCTTTATTATGACAGGTATTCCGAAAGATATGTTTATGCCTTTGTCTATGGCGGTGGCATTTGCAATGGTCGCTTCCTTTTTGGCTTCGCAAACCTTTGTGCCGATTTTGGCAAACTGGATGATGAAGAACAAGCATAATGATGAAGCCAGCACACCAAGAAAACGGGCATTCTTTGACAAGTTCCGTGTCAACTATTCCTACCGGATGCGTAAATGGTCAACAAAGGCAACCCCGCTTTTTATAGCATATGTTTTGGTTGCAGGATTGGTTACCGCTTTACTGCTCAACGTAGTGGGTACAGACGTAATGCCTGTTTCCAATAACGGCGATTTTCAGCTACGACTGCAAGCCCCGCAGGGAAGCAGGCTCGAAAAAACGGAGCAGCTTGTAAGAGATGTTACTGATGATATTCGTGAAATAATACCTGAAAACGGTATCAAACTGACTTCCGCATTTGTAGGAACACACGCCGCAGGAACGCCTATCAATCCGATATTCCTATTTACAAGTGCTTCACACGAAGCAGTATTGCAGGTATCGGTCAATCAGGATGTGTATGAGGGTTCTATGGAAGAACTGAAAGAAAACATACGCAAAAAGATTGCCGAAAAGCACCCGGGTGTCGCTTTCAATTTTGAGCCGATGGAACTTACCGAAAAGATTATGGGACAGGGTGCAATGACACCTATCGAAGTAAAAGTAGGAGCCAATCAGATAAAAGGAGCATTTGCACACGCATCAAAAATTGAAGCCAATCTTAAAAAAGTGCCTTACCTGCGTGATGTCCGCATTGCCGAAGCTATCGCTTATCCTACATTGGAAATAGATGTAAACCGTGACCTTGCAGGACAGTTCGGGCTTACGATGCAGGATGTTACCCGAAGCCTTGTTGCCGCTACTTCTTCTACACGATATACCGATAAGAACCTGTGGATAGACCCGAAATCGGGATTGGTATTCCAAACACAAGTGCAGATACCTGAAGCAATTATGCAATCCGAAGAAAAGCTGCGGTCGCTTCCGCTGAAAAAAGGAAGTCTTCGCCCTGTGTTGGAAGATGTGGCTACCATACGCAAAGTTACATCGCCTGCACAGGTAAACCGTAAGGGACCTAATCGATACGTTACCGTGGTTGCCAATGTATATGGCAAAGATTTGGGTACAGCTTCCAAAGCGGTTAAGCAAGCCATTAAAGATGCCGGAGAACCGCCACGTGGTACAAACGTTTGGACGGAGGGAACATTACAATTATTGGATGATACATTAGGAAGCCTGTTAGCTGGTTTGGGCGTAGCCATTATTGCCATATTCCTGATGCTTTCGGCTTATTACCAATCGTTCAAAGTACCGTTGATTATACTTTCTGTTTTACCAGCCGTGATTGCGGGAAGCCTTATCATCCTTTTTCTTACTGGAAGTACACTTAACCTGCAATCGTATATGGGTATCATTATGTCGCTCGGTGTATCGGTGTCCAATGCGGTATTACTGGTTAATCAGGCAGAGTTCTACCGCAAGAAATTAGGATTAAAACCGAAGAATGCGGCAAGGCTCGCAGCTTCATCCAGGTTAAGACCTGTAATAATGACTGCCGCAGCTATGCTGGCGGGTATGTTGCCAATGGCAATGGGCTTAGGCGATGGAGCCGAGCAGGTAGCACCATTGGGCAGAGCCGTTATCGGGGGGCTTATCGCTTCTACGGTAACTATCCTTTTGTTGGTTCCGCATTTCTTCTCTTCCCTGCTGTCGAGAACAAAAGTGATTAGCCCGTCATTAGATCCTGATGATTGCGAAAGCAGATATTACAAGGAGCCATCGGCACAACAAACTATATCATAACTCTTAAAATATTAAATACAATGTATCAAAGCATTTCAATAAATAAAAAATCAGGTATAGGACTGGCAATGGCGGCAGTGCTGACAATGGTTTTCGCTTCCTGTTCAAATAAAACGGAAGAAAAAGGACAGGGGCAAAAAAAGCAGGAAGTAAAGGCTGTTAACTATCCTGCCAAACCTGTGCAGTTCATCAATCCCGAATACGAAATATCTGTACCCGCAGAATTGAAACCGTATGAGCAGGTAGCCGTTTATGCAAAGGTTACAGGTTTTGTAAAACGAATGTACGTAGACAGAGGGGATCGTGTGCGTAGAGGTCAGCTTTTGGCGGTGCTGGAAGCTCCTGAAATGAACCAGCAATATCTTTCTGATAAGTCCACGGAGCAAAAAGTATATAGTGATTATCTGTACGCAAAACAGGCTTATGACAGATTGGTAACCGCTTCCAAAACAACAGGAGCGGTTGCGGATATTGAGCTGGACAGGGCAAAAAGCGCAATGCAAAGTGCCAAATCAGCTTATGATGCTTCTAAAGCAGGTACGGCGCATTCTTCGCAATTGCAGCAGTATCTCCGCATTACAGCACCGTTTGACGGCGTAATTACCGACAGGAATGTTTCGGTAGGTGCATTGGCAGGAACTGGAAGCAATACGCCCTTATTTATGATGGCTCAAAGCAATAAGCTAAGATTGACCTTATCGTTGCCTGAAAAACACGCTTCATCCGTAAAACAGGGTATGCCTGCCACCTTTACCGTCAGTTCACAACCAGGTAGAACATTTGATGCCGTACTTTCCCGTACATCGGGCTTGCTCCATCAGCAAGACCGCTCCCTTACATTGGAGTTTGATGTAAGCAACCCCTCCGGCGAATTGCAGGGCGGCGACTATGCGCAGGTAAAGCTAAAATTACAGCGCAAAAATCCTACTTATTGGGTGCAGAGCAAAAGCGTGTTGAACACGCAGTCGGGAACGTATGTGCTGACCTTAAACGACAATGAGGTAAAACGTATAGCTGTAAGTGAGGGCGTTCGTTTGGATACGCTGACCGAAGTGTTCGGTAATCTTTCGCAACAGGATAAAATTATTGTAAAGCCTTCGGAAGAAATCAAAGAGGGCAAAATTAAAAAATAGGGATTATGAAGTTGAACATAAAAAAAATAGCCCTGCTCCCGCTAATAGCGATTACGGGATGGGCATACGCAGCAATCAATAGCAATGGTATTGATGGAAGTATGAATAAAAATCAAAACACTAATGGCTTTTCGCCATTAGTGTCAAATGCGCAACCAACGCCTGATTTAAAGTTCAAGGACGAAAACGGAAAAACCATTTCGTTACACTCCTTAAAGGGCAAGGTTGTCTTTATCAATCTTTGGGCAACGTGGTGTCCGCCGTGTATTCACGAAATGCCCTCTATCAATGAACTGCGGAAGACCTTTAAGGATAACAAGGATCTGGTATTCCTGATGGTCGATGTGGACGGGAAAATAGAAAAGTCAAAAGAGTGGATGAAAAAGAAAAAATTTGACCTCCCTGTACACGTTCCCGACGGCGACATACCCCGTGAGCTATTTACGGGTTCTATCCCAACCACCATTATTGTAGATAAGCAAAACAACATCATCGGCAGGCAGGTGGGCGGCGCAGACTATTCGTCTAAAGAAGTCATTGACCTGATGACGAAACTTTTAAACGAAAAATAGTTGGTAATAAATAAGAAAAATATTCAGTAACAATTAAAAGATAAAAACAATGAAAAGGATAATATTTTTTGTCGCATTCTTATTCATAAGTGCCGCATCATTCGGACAAATACTAAAGCCTGTAAAATGGTCTTATGCTTCAAAACGTATCAACGATAAAGAAGCTGTACTGCTTTTAAAGGCAACCATAGAAGACGGCTGGCATATCTATTCGCAGACGGTTCCTAAAAACGGTCCGCAGCCGACAAGTTTTTCGTTCCAATCGTCGAAAGCCTACCAATTGAGCGGAAAGGTATTGGCAGCTAAACCTATTGTAAAGCACGACCCGACTTTTGATATGGAAGTGGGTTACTACAAAAAATCTGTGGTGTTCCAGCAAAAGGTAAAACTAACAGGAAATTCGCCTACGGTAAAAGGTACGCTTACCTATATGGTTTGTAACGACAAGCAATGCTTACCGCCTGAAGAAGTAGCGTTCAGCATTCCTGTAAAATAAAGGATATAATATGAGATTAATAGCGAAAATATTAATGGTACTATTCATCAGTGGTTTGATGGCTGTTACTGCAAATGCGCAGACGGACAGTCTTGTATCGTATGATGATGTGGAGTTTACAGAAATAACGGAGCAGCAGCCCGTTCAGCAGGATAGTATCGCAGCATCAAAAGAGCCGGAAACTTCGTTAACAAAAGAAAACGGGACTACCTTGCAAAAGAATGGAGCCAAAACGGATAAAGGTTCCTTATGGGCAATTTTTATTGCGGGTTTCATTGGCGGTTTTGCAGCACTTTTAATGCCCTGCATTTTCCCGATGCTGCCCTTAACCGTGAGTTTCTTTACCAAAAGCGGGCATACCAAAGGCAGAGCCGTAATGCAAGCAATGATGTATGGCTTATCCATCATACTCATTTATGTATTATTAGGCATTTTGATAACGGTTATTTTCGGGGCGGATGCACTTAATAGCCTGTCCACAAACGGGATTTTTAATTTCGCTTTCTTCGTTCTTTTAGTGGTTTTCGCTTTTTCATTTTTCGGTGCGTTTGAACTTTCTTTGCCCGCTTCGCTGGCGAACAAATTAGACCGTAAAGCAGACCGAGGCGGTTTGTTGGGGCTTTTCTTTATGGCGGCAACATTAGCGGTCGTGTCATTTTCCTGTACGGGTCCGATTATCGGAACCTTGCTGGTACAGGCTGCCACAATGGGCGAACTTTTAGGTCCCGCCATCGGGATGCTCGGCTTTGCATTGGCATTGGCAATACCGTTTACACTTTTTGCAATGTTCCCAAGCCTTTTAAAAAGCCTGCCGTCTTCGGGTGGCTGGCTGAACAGCGTTAAAATTACGCTCGGCTTTTTGGAACTGGCTCTTGCACTGAAATTTTTAAGCAACGTTGACCTTGCCTATCATTGGAATTGGTTTGACAGGGAGGTCTTTTTAGCACTGTGGATTATTATTTTCGGGTATTTGGGCTTTTACTTATTGGGCAAGCTACGCTTTCCCGGCGATAGTCCTGCGGTAGATATAAGCCTGCCAAGAATGGTGCTGTCAATGGTGGTGCTTGCATTTACCCTGTATATGGTTCCGGGATTATGGGGCGCACCCCTTAAATCCATTTCAGCATTTTTACCCCCACAGGCTACACAGGATTTTGACCTTTATACTTCGTCATTAGGCAGAACACAAGCAAGCTATTCAACGGATGGCAAAGCCCATAAATATTCCGATATATTCCACGCTCCGTTAAACCTGAACGTATTTTTTGATTACGACGAGGGAATGGAATATGCTAAAAAAGCGGGCAAGCCCGTGATGCTCGATTTTACAGGACACGCCTGCGTGAACTGCCGTAAGATGGAAGCATCGGTATGGTCAGACAAAGATGTACTCCGGCTATTGAACGAAGAGTTGGTTATCATACAGCTTTATGTGGATGACAAGACCGCCTTACCGGAGGCAGAGCAATTTGTATCATCGTTCAGTGGTAAAAATATCCGTACCATAGGCAACAAGTGGAGCGATTTTCAGGCGAGTAAATACAACGCCAATTCGCAACCCTTTTATATGCTTTTAAACCCCGCCAACGAAGAAATTTTGGTAAACCCTATCGGAGCAGATTATGACCCGAAAAGCTATTACAGCTTTTTGCAATCTGCGATAGACCGATACAAGAATAAAAAATAGAATTAGAAACAGTAAAAAATCACAGAATATGAAAACGCAGTTTAGAAATTTGGCAGTTCGTTCCGGGATTTTCATTATTACAGCTATCTCGCTGGCAGCTTGTGGAAATACGGATAAGAACAAAGAGAACAAGGTAGAAAGCGGAAATACCCCGACGGAAGAAGTTGCAACAACGGAAGCCCCTGCTCCGGCAGCTTCGGATATTTCTTTTAAGGACAAAAGCGGTAAAACGGTATTGTTAAGTTCCTTAAAAGGCAAGGTGGTATTCATCAACTTTTGGGCTACGTGGTGTCCGCCCTGCATCCACGAAATGCCCTCTATAAACAAACTCAAACAATCTTTTAAAGATAATGATGACATCGTGTTTTTAATGGTGGACGTGGATAACAAGATAGAGAAGTCCACTGCCTTTATGAAAGATAAAGGATATGATTTGCCTGTTTATGTTCCGGCAGGAGATATACCCCAAGACTATTTAGGCAGTGCTATCCCGACTACGGTTATACTCGATAAAAGCGGAGATATGATAGCCCGTATGGAGGGCGGCAGGGATTATACAAGCCCCGAAATTATCAAAGCCCTGAATGAATTGGTAGAAAGTAACTAACAGATAAAAATAGGATTATGCTGAACAATAAAGAGGTTTCCAAAAAAAAACCGCCTGCCAGTAAATGGCAGTACATCAAGAAAAATGCCTTTACCATTGTAATGGTCATTTTTGTAGGAATAATGTTTGTCAGCCCCGATGCAAAATCATTCGTGCTGCGGCAGCTAATGGCAACAGGGCTTTTTAATGCAAGTATGGATAAAAAAGATGCGGCTACGGCGAGCCAGGCGAACACGGATTTTGACTTTACGGATGAAAAAGGCAATGTACAAAATACCGCATCATTAAGAGGTAAAGTTGTGTTTATCAATTTTTGGGCATCGTGGTGTCCGCCTTGCAGGGCTGAATTTCCCTCAATCGAAACACTTTATACCCAATTCAAAAACAACCCTGATATGGTCTTTCTGACCATCAACGAAGACAATGACCCCGCAGCAGGAAAGGCGTATTTGGAAAAAGAGAAATTTTCAGTCCCGATGTATCAATCCAATGGTAATGTTCCGGCAGAAATTTACTCTGGTTCATTGCCTACTACCGTTGTATTGGATAAAAAAGGAAAAGTCAGATTGCACCACGCAGGATTTGCCAATTACGCCTCAGACAAGTTCGTAAAGCAGATAGAAGAGTTAATAAATGAATAACGAAACAAAAGGAGTTTTTAAAATGAAAAGATTACAAGCCTTGTTTATAGTGGTATTGTGTTTTACATCTGTCAGCATTTTTGCACAGCAAAAAACCGATGCAGTTTTTGAGCCTGCAAAAGCATATAAAAAACATTACAACGCTCTATACATCTTGAACGAAGCAGAAGATAAAAAAGTAAGGGGCATACTTCGCAATATAAATAATGTATTGACTGACCCACGACTGAAAGGCAAGCTACACATAGAAGTCATTGCATTTTCTGACGGGGTGGAAATGTATAAAAAAGCGAACAGCTATCAGGAATTATTGATTGCGCTAAAAGACAAGGGCGTAGTATTCGCTCAATGTTCAAAAACGATGGAGGAACGAAAAATTGAAAAAAAAGAACTGTTTGATTTCGTGAATTATGTTCCGAGCGGTAACGGAGAAATTATATTAAGGCAATATGAGGGTTGGGCGATTGTTCATCCTTAATCAAAAAATGTTTCAAACCCAAAATTCAATATTATGGAATTATCAATAGGATTTATAAACGATGTACACGGCTATCTCGAACCACATCCCGAACTGTTTTACAACAAAGACGGAGAATATATAAAAACAGCGGGCGGATATGCAAGGATTGCAACCATTTTTGAGAAGATAAAAAGCGAAAATGAACACGCTTTATTTTTCGATGGTGGCGACACCTTTCACGGAACCCTGCCAGTAGTATCTTCAAAAGGCGAAGCAATTGTACCTATTCTAAACCAGCTCGGTCTTAGTGGGATGGTTGGACATTGGGATTTCGCTTACACACCCGATCATCTGCTCTCGCTGGCAGAACAGCTCAATTACCCTGTACTGGCGATTAATGTTTTTAACGAGGACGGCACACTATTCCTAAAGCCCTATTCATTTATCGAAACTGGCAATATCAAAGTAGCCGTGATAGGTATTTGCGCCAACATTATAGATAAAACAATGCCCGATAAATTCAGCAAAGGAATATATGTAACCGATGCAATGCAGGAAATAAACGGCTACGTGGACGAAGTGAAAAATCAGGGTGCTGACCTTATTATACTTCTTTCACACAACGGCTTTCCGCAGGATATTGAGTTGCTGAAACACACCGTTGGGATTGATATTTGCCTTAGTGCGCATACCCATAACAGGCTGTATGAACCTGTAAAAGTGAATGATACTATTGTAATTCAATGCGGTTGCCACGGCTCTTTTGTGGGACATTTGAAGCTATCTGTTTCAGACAATAAAATCACACACCACGAATATGAGCTTATAGAAGTCAATGAGCAAGTTGCCAGCGACAGATCTGTGGAGCAGATGGTAAACGATATTATGGTTTCATACAGAAGCCTGCAAAAGCAGGTAGTCGCAAAGACAGACAACATTCTGCACCGATATTCTACGTTTTCATCGTCAATGGATGATTTATTATTAGAAGCTGTCCGTAAAGCGGCAGGTGTAGCTATTGCATTCTCAAACGGCTGGCGATATGGTGCGCCTATTGACAAGGGGGATATCACCGTGTGGGATTTGTACAATATGGTTCCGATGAACCCTGTAATTACCACCGTAGATATGACGGGGCAAGAAATAATTGATATGCTGGAAGAGAACTTTGAACGAACATTTGCAACTAATCCAATGCAGCAAATGGGCGGATATTGCAAAAGGCATATAGGCTTACAAATTAAATTCCATATCGAAAACCCCTGTGGCTACCGAATAGAAGAAATCTTATTCGAGGGCGTACATCTTAATAAGCAAAGCATCTATAAGGTTGCCTACATCACCCAACAAGGTGTTTCGGATAAATACGGCAGTAACAGAATAGATTTAGAAGTAACTACCGTACAAGCCCTAATTACTTACTTGAACGAAAGTAGCGTTGGCTCGGATGCCAATTTTTCGGGAGAATGATCCTGCGGGAATACGGGTTTTACTCGTAATTATTTTAACATTAAGCTGCAAGCTATGGATAAACAATATGAAAATTACGTACAAAACTTAGAACATAAGATTGAAGAATTGACAGCCGAAGCGGAGAACCCGATTGGCTTAGCTCATCAATTAATAGAACTCCTATTAGGTTGTATGGCTGAACTAAAATCTTATGTAATGGAAAATGGTTTTAAAAATGTTGACGAAGAGATCTATTTCTTCAAACATATAAAACCAGTTTTTCTTTCCAAGCTCATTTATCACAATGCCATCTATAAAATAGAAACTAAAAAGCCTTATGGCAATGGCAAAGCCATAAAGAAATATATCGGTAATGAACTTGCAAAGCTGAAAAGGTATTTTGATAACAACCTCGACTTTTACAAGTATTACAGAACAAACAATACCTATCTTGATGAAAAATATTTTATCAGGGGCAAGTACGATATAAAATTGAGCTTAGATACCTACTACTTTGAAACAGACCATAATTTTACCACTTCCCACGATTATAAAGTGGCTAAAATAATTGCCAATGATTTGATACAGGTCTATCTCGAAGACCAGCTTAATTGCAGCAATAAGAAAAAGGCTTCTGAAAAATCGCCGTTGAACTGGACGGGAAGCAAAACAGCATTAACCGAACTCATTTATGCGCTGTATGCACAAGGGATATTTGACAACGGAAATGCCGATATTAAAATAATCGCCAAAACCTTTGAAACCACCTTTAATATTGATTTAGGCGACTTCTACCATACATTTATGGAACTGAAAGCCCGAAAGATAAACCGCACCAAATTTCTTGACAGCCTGCGTGATGCGCTTATAAAACGGATGGATGAGCAGGAAGAAGAATAAGATTATAAATTCGAACAAAAAGAAAACGGGGATCTGCAGACCCCGTTTTCTTTTTGTTCGTTCTCATTACAATTATAGCGCACCCCTCGGAAAGTGAACACCTTTTGTGCGTACAATGCTTTCCGAAGCCTCGTGATTTTCTTGCTTTTTTTCGGCTTGTTCCGCAGGTTCTTCTTGTGTTTCGGGTTTTATAGATAAGTGTATTTTACGTTCAACAGAAGCCAGCTCTGTTTTGAGTTCGCTCAATCGGTTCTCTTTGCTCCACGTACCGTTCAGCACTTCCTGAAGAACAGGTACATCCTTTTGTATTTCGGCTATTTTCTTTTGCTCCTGTTCAATGTAGGCGGGTAGCTTCTCCAAAGCATTAAGAAAATTAGCAGATGCCAGCTTTTCATCTTTAGCGATAATACCGTTGTTATACGTGTATTTGATATTGCCCTCGCCCTGTATCAGAAAACGGTTTACCCGAATATCCACACCGTCTTTTTGCGACATTTCCGTTTTTACCAAAATCTGAAAACCGTAAAGGCTGCCAATTTCCTCATAATCTCCACCTGTACGGGAATTGTCCGCAAGCTGGTTGAGCTTTGCACCGATCTGTTTTATATCCGCATCGGGCGGTAAGCCGTCCAGCTTGATAAGGTTTGCAACAGTTCCGTCAGGCAGTTTTTGGATACGCCCTTGCAGGTTATTCCAGTCAAGGCTCATACAGTCAAAGCGGGATTGGGCTTTCTCCATATCTGCCGTGTAGTCGTCCAACTTGTATTTGGCACTATACTTAGAACGGTTGAACGATTGCCTTTCGCTTTCCAGCCCGGCAATCTGTTTTTCAATTTTGGCTTTATCCAAAAGGTCGGTATTTCCCATAAGGATAGCCACATATTCGGAGAAGTTCATACCCGATTTTTCGTCCATACTGCCCTCGTCAATCGTCCGTTTGCCGAGATTGTTGGACTTTAATTGGTTTATGAATAGCTGTTTGTTGTACAGCAGGTTGAACTTATAGCTGTCCAACGATTTTTCTACTGCATAGATAATTACGTCCACTTTGTTATTATTAAAATGTTTAGCGATTTCGTTGCCTTTTCGGATAGCCCGACCGTCCCTTTGGGCAAGGTCAGACGGTCGCCACGGCGTATCTAAATGATGTACAGCAATGGCTCTTTTCTGTGCGTTTACGCCTGTACCGAGCATACTTGTAGAGCCGAACAGCACACGGATTGTACCGTCGTTCATTCCATTGATAAGTGCCTTGCGCTGCTTATCGTTTTTGGCTTCCTGTATAAAGCGGATTTCGTGCGCAGGTATGCCGTGGTCTTCAACGAGCTTGCGTTTAATTTCAGAATACACATTCCATTCGTTTGGTTTGTACGTCCCCAAATCCGAGAAAACGAACTGTGTACCTTTCTGTGCATTAAACTTGTTGTAATACTTGGCGATGTTTGCTGCGCAATGTGAAGCCTTATTGTCAGGATGGTCTTTGTAATGGGGGCTTACCATTCGCATATCGAGCGACATCTTACGGGCATAGTCCGTAGCGATGAGCATCTTGGCTTTTTCTTCCTTTTTAGATAGCGGTTCTCTGCCTAACAATTCGCCCTTGCCAGTTTTGGCAAACTCCATCAGTTTTTGGATAAAAACTTCCTGGTCAGGCGTAGGCGGTATGTTATAGAATATCTCGTTCTTTTCGGGACGATCGATACCAATCATTTCCGCAGTACGGTAATCCGTGATTTCGGAATAGAATTGCGCCAGCTCAGGCACTTTGATAAAGTAGCGGAAACGCTCTTTTGCCACGATATTGTTAGCCACCGAAAACTCATAATCGGTTGTTTTCTTCGCATAGATTGCCGCCCACGCATCAAATGAATTGATGCCCTGTTTTGCCAACGCCCGTGGTCGCAGGTATTTAAAGAGCAGGTATAATTCGGTAAGCGAATTGCTGATAGTAGTACCCGAAAGAAAGGTTGCGCCCATATCCGCATCAATACGCTCCTGTATGGTACGGACGGCAAACAAAAGGTTCATTGCCTTTTGGCTTCCCTGCTGATTGCCCAATCCCGCAACCCTCGAATGCCTTGTATTAAACATCAAATTTTTGAACTGGTGGCTTTCGTCCACAAACAAATGGTCTATGCCCATCATCTTGAAATCCACTATATCATCTTTGCGGTTTTCAATATCGTGTTGCAGGGTTTTGAGCTTTACTTCGAGGTTTTCTTTCTGTTTTTCAACTCCTGTAAGCATCCATTTGGTTACATCATCGCCCTGGCTTCGTAATACATCGAGGTTTTCCTCTACACTGTCCAATTCTACTTGCAGAATTTCCTTTTGTATTTCGGGCGATTGGGGTATCATTCCGAATTGGTCGTGGGTCAATATCACACAGTCCCACTCGTTGTTTTTAATATCGCCGAAAATCCGCCTGCGTTTTTCGGGCGTAAAGTCATCTATGCCCGGATAGAGGATTTTAGCGTGGGGATAAGCGGTGCGGTAGGCTTCGGCTATTTCGGGTACATTCGCTTTCAGCCCGATAATCATCGGCTTGTGGGCTAAGCCCAACCGCTTCATTTCCTGTGCGCCTGTACACATAATCAACGTCTTTCCCGCACCCACTTCGTGGTCGCAGATAGCACCGTTATTCAGCTTTATCATCCAAACCGCATCCTTTTGGCTCGAATACAGGTCGTCAATCTTTAATCCCTTGCGATCTAATCCCGGAAACTCCTGATGTGTGCCATCATAATTCGGGCGGACAAAACAGTTAAAGGTATCGTTGTACTGGTCTGTAAGCCTTGTTTTGAATTCATCGTTCTGGGCGTGAAGCCAGTCGGTAAAGGCGGTTCGGATTTCGTCAATCTTGGTGTTCGCCATTTGTATGGCTTCCATATCCCGCACCTTGACATCTTTTCCATCTATCTCTACTGTTTTTGAAATGTCGGGTGTGGTATTGACAAGGGCGTGTTTGAGCAGGGCAATCCCGTCATACGTCCGGCTTTGGGCTTTTACCGCATATTTATCCCAAATATGTACGTTCTTCTGTTTACAGGTTACGGAAAAGTCATCGGCACTATCCGAATAATGTACACGTACTTCTGCATCGAAAAGGTGCGATGCAAACCGTGCATAAATGCCCGTGGGTATCCAGCGTTCGCCTAAATTGAAATCGAGTTCTTCAAATTCAATCTTTGTCGGTCGGGCTTCTTCCAAAACGCTAAGGCTTTCTTTGGCTTCGGCATTATCAGGATTATTTTCGAGGTAGCTTCTTACTTCCACCGCTTTTTCAACCACGTTGCCGGCAACCCAGCGTTCCGCTATTTCATATTCCTTTTGCAGTGGATTATAGTAAATGCGACCGTGTAAGGCTTCTTTCAAAGCATCGGTAGGCATACTACTTATTTCGGACATATAGCCCAAATCCACGCTTCCGTATTTGTTCAGCGAAGCCGATAACGCTTCTTCGGGGTTGTCCGTCGCTATGGTTGTGTTAGAAAAACTTACGGGACGGCTGAATATATCTGCCTTATGGATTACACCGCCAACGACACGCTCCAAATAGGGCATTTCTTTACCTGCACTGTCCGTTTTAATCAGCTTGATATTATCGGCACTGTTGAGGTTGCCGTATCTTTTGACAAAGGCATCGTACAGGCGGTTAAGGGTTTCCCTTTCTTCCTGATGTTCGGTTTGTTGCTCCGCTTCTTTGATATAAAGCTGCTGGTAAATATCACGTACCCCGATATACGCTTCGGCTCTTGCTTTTTGTAAAGTGGGTAATTGCAATGGGTGGAACGTTGCCTGCTTCTTGCCGTCGTCATCCTGGTAAAAATCTTTGAGATAGCCCACCCAACCATTATCCACCACAAGACAATCGTTTCGGTGGAACGATTGCAGTTTGCCACTGTACGGCGCAGGTTCGGGAATGGCATTAACAACGGTGTTAGGAATGGCTGGCTTATCAGCTTGGCCATTCCCGTTGGGTTGCGAAAATAAATCGCCAATTATTTCCTGTTTTTTGCCGTTGGATGATGTATTACCGTTGGCAGAACTGTTAGAAACAGGAGGCACATAAGGTTGTTGCATTACAGAAGTGAACAGGTCGGGCTGGCGACCAATAGGCATCCGTTTTTTTCGGGTGGTCTGCCTTTGCGTTGGTGTTGCTTTCTTTGGCAGGGTAAGAACAGCTACGGGTTCTTCCGCATTTTCAAACAGGTCGAAAATGCTTAGCTGTTTTAATTCCTGTGTACTTTCCTGATGAATTACCGGAGTTGCGGCGGGTTGCGGCTTTTGTTGGATGATAACAGGTTCAATAACCGGAGGCGGAAAAGGTGGTGTAACCGGAATTTTGATAACAGGCTCATCGTTCCGTTCGCCTTTGTATAAAGAAACATTCAGATGCTTGCTAAAATCAGCAGAAAGCATCTGCTTCAAATCTTTGGCGATACCGTCTAAACCGTCTTTATGCGTGTAGATGAATGAGGGTTTTCCGTAAGGGTCGGTGTCTATTTTTTTGTCGGTATGAACCACCCTTTCAAGGTTGCCCAACAATACATTAGTAGAGAAGTTTTCCGCTGTTATATATGTATCACAGAACTTATTTTCTCTCCAGGAATTTTTTTGCTTTTGTGTGTCTTTTTGTAATATAATTAAATCACTGCCAACCTCTGTGCCTGCATAATCTGTGAATAGGTTATTAGGTAAGCGGATGGCTGAAACCAGATTGTTATCCTGCATTAAAGCCCTGCGTATCGGCTCATTCTTTGGGCTGTTTAAAATTCCCTGTGAGGTAATGAAAACCTGTAAACCGCCCTCACGGAGCATATCATTACCTTTCAAAAAGAAATAATTATGGATGCTTCGGGCAGCCTGCTCTTTTGCAGGGTTGCGGCTTCGGGAATAAGAAAGGTCGAAAACCGAAGTATCGCCAAAGGGGATGTTACTGGCAACGACATCGTAGCTGTTTTGTTCCTTTTCGGGTATTTCCTCAAAACCGCTTATGCGGATATTGCTTTGCGGATAGAGCTGTTTTAAAATCTTACCTGTGAGCAGATCCTTTTCGTAAGCGGTTACACTTGCCTGTTGGTTTTTTGAAAAGGATTGTATGAACGAGCCGATACCTGCGGACGGTTCGAGGAATTTATCAATCTTCAGACCGCTGTCACGTAATGCGTTAGAAACAGCATCTATAACCTGCGGCGGTGTATAGAATGCCGTGAGTACAGAACTGCGCATACTGTCCACATAAAGTTTGTATTGCTTTTCGTCTGTGGCATTCTCTTTTAAGACCTGATGCAGTTCCTGTGTAATCGGGAAAAGGTCGTGTTCGGTTTTTCTCCAATTATTGATGTCTATTTCATTCTCTACGGGGTTCAGAACGAATTTAAGACCGCCAAATCCGCTGTATTGCATCATT
The DNA here is from genome assembly GCF_056133985.1 of Chryseobacterium sp. L12. Classification (NCBI taxonomy): domain Bacteria; kingdom Pseudomonadati; phylum Bacteroidota; class Flavobacteriia; order Flavobacteriales; family Weeksellaceae; genus Chryseobacterium; species Chryseobacterium sp. L12. The sequence goes on from NZ_JBVYOF010000001.1 coordinate 516,345, forward strand.
AGCAGTCTTTCGCCTACGGTGGCTTGTCGGTTCTCCTTTTCCAGTTTAAAAGCAATTCGCAGGGCATCAATATTCTCTTGGAGATGTTGGCGTTTACTGAAGCCCATTTTCGGCTATCCATATTGCGATTGCTCCGGTTATTTCGGTATAGAGCAGGTCAAACTCTGTGGTATAAGCGAAATCATCAGTTAACTTGTATTTGGCAAAAACAGGTTCGATAACACGGAACATTTTCAGGGCAAATGGTCGCAGTTCCTCATCTGCCATCAGGGTATCAAACTCATTGCAGACCACTTGGAAAATGGTATCGAAACGGGAGAAATGCAAGCCCTCAAACAGAATGTAATTGGCTATCTCGTTGCACTGCTCAATAGCGTTTCCCGAACTGAAAGCACCCTCGTAAGCATTGGCAGCCCACGAAGAACGCTGGTCTATAAATTTCTGATCGCCTGCTTTTTCGGGAAAGCCGGAATTAAGGTGTTCTTGAAGTCGTAATCTGTAATACGACAAGTCTTTTTGCTGTGTACTCATACTATAATTTTGTTTAGAATTTTGCTTTAAGACTAAAATTATAGCGGTAGATAAGAGCCTTTAATAATGTGGCAGGGTTTGGCTTTGAGAGGCGGGATTTGGCGTAACGGGAAACAAAAACCCTCTGAAATTTCAGAGGGTTTATTTATTGTGTGTTTAAAATTTGTAGCATTATGCCGACTTCAATATCCATTCGGGAAAAGGCAAACCACTTTTTGCCCAAATCTTTGAGCGATGCCCCGATATGGTACAGTTCTGTATCGTCTATAATCAAAAAGCGGTCGTGGGCATCGGCGAAAAGCTCAACTTCAATCGGGGCATACTGGCTGTTGTACCTTTGCACATCCAGCCGTAGCTGGTTGCTGATAGTTTTGGTATAGATTGTTGCGGTTACATTGTCGCTGCGCTTGCCCAATAGGGTCAGTACCGTATCGTCCACATAATTATCAAGCAGGATAATGGAGCTTTCGGCACTTCGGATAATGTCGGCAACAAAAGTATAGGCATCGAAAACCTGACCCTTGTAAAAGATACCTTTTTCGCTGTGGAGCTTGTCGCTTTCCAAAGCCTTAAAGATTTGCTCAATTTTTTGGTCGGCTTGTAATTGCTTCAATTCGATGTTGTCCAAACGATGAAACAAGGAGGCGTTACTGATAAGCATACGCCGCATTTCTACGAAAGCATCTATTATCTCAATACTTACTTTTACGGCAACATCCGAGCGAAGCACCGCAGACAGCATCGCTATTCCCTGTTCGCAAAAAGCGTGGGGCAGGTAACGTCTTCCGCCTCGCCCCACGTTTGAGGTTCCAATTTGGAACCTCAAAAAATCACTTTCCTCATCGGTCAGTTGGAAGCAGAATTTTTCGGGAAACCTGTCTAAATTCCTTTTTACCGCTTTGTTCAGTATTTTAGTTTCCACTTGGTACAATGTAGCGAGGTCGCTGTCCAGCATTACCTGTTTACCACGAATGGTATAAATCAGGTTCCTGATTTCTTTAGGTATGATAGTGGGCTTATTTTCCATTACTTTTTGTAGCTTTTATTTTTGGCAAACTCAAAAGAGGTTTTAAAATCCTCGTTCAATACGATGTAGGCATCAAACTTTTTTCCTGCTTTGCTTTTCATTCCTTTGAGAAGATTAGTTTTTCCTTTGTTTACAAGGTTTTCAATATCGGCAACACTGATCTGTACTTCGCACACATTGCGGAACTGTACCCAATTACATTTTTCATCGGGACATTTGACAATCTTATCACGGATAATAAGTTGCTGGCTCTTACATTTAGGGCAGACCAATTTAGGCAGGTTGTTTTGGGCAATGGAAGTTTGCAGCAATTCATCAGTAATTGTTTTTGCATACACTTCCATTTCCTTTTGAAAACTTCCGGCATCTGCTTCGTTGTTTTCAATTTTCTGCAAAGCGAGTTCCCATTCGGCGGTCATTGCCACGTCTGCAATTTTTCGGTTTTTGACCAGCTCATAGACCTGCAATCCTTTTTCTGTTGGGATTAGGGATTTCTTTTCTCGTTGGATATAATTGCGGGTAAACAGGGTTTCGATAATCGCTGCTCTTGTGGCAGGTGTACCAATACCGATGTTTTGAAGGACTTTTCGTCCTTCCTCGTTTTCGATTTCTTTTCCTGCGGTTTCCATTGCCGACAAAAGCCCTGCTTCGCTATAAAGCACAGGCGGTTTGGTTTTCTTTTCGAGAATGGCAGCTTCTTTTATTTTGAGTTCATCGCCTTTTTTCAGTTCGGGCAAATCCTGTATGGGTTCTGTATCATCTTCCGAAAAGTTACCTTTAATCATACGCCAGCCAGCTTCTAAAATTTTACAGCCCTTTGCCGTAAAATCGTAGTGCAATGCCTGTAAGGAAACATCGGTTATTTCTTTGATGCAGGCTTGCGAAATGGCTTCGAGCAAGCGAAAGGCAATCATATCATACACCGCATTTTCGTCTGCACTCAATACGGACGGGATTTTATCTGTAATCAATAATCCGTGGTGGTCGGTAACACGCAAATCATTCACGATACGTTTATTGAAACGCCCCCATTTAATTTTGGATAAAGCAGTTTTGCAGGTTTCCCTGTTTTGTAACGCTCTAACAAGATTGGGAATTTCAGCCCACATATCTTCAGGAATGTACTTGCTCCCGGTACGTGGGTAGGTAATAAATTTCTTTTCGTAGAGGCTTTGGGCGATATTCAACGTTTTTTCGGCAGACAGGTTCAGCTTTTTGTTGGCTTCCTTTTGCAAGCCTGTAAGGTCAAAAAGCAGGGGTGGTTGCTCCGTTACGTTTTTACTTTCTACGGCGATAACAGTTATAGTATTTCCGTTTCTTTCAATAGAATTTAATGTATCGTCCGCCAGCTTTTTATCCTGCCATTTGGTAACGGAAATGCTTTTAAAATTAATCTGTTCTTTGTTATGCAAGAGCTGTATCTGCCAGAATTTCTGTATGGAGAAATTTTTGTTGTCGAGGTAGCGTTTACAGATCAAAGCCAATGTCGGCGTTTGCACCCGACCGAGCGAATAAATGCCGTTGCCTGCGGCTATGCTTAACGCCTGCGTAGCATTGATGCCTACGAGCCAATCGGCACGGCTTCTGCCTTGTGCCGCCTGATACAATCCGTCAAATTCCTTTCCGTCTTTCAGGTTGTCAAAGCCCTGTTTAATGGCTTTTTCGGTCAGCGAGCTTATCCAAAGACGTTCAAAAGGCTTACGGCATTTTAGGTACTCATAAATGTACCGGAAGATGAGTTCGCCCTCCCGACCTGCATCGGTGGCTACGATAAGGCTTTCACTTTGGTTAAACAGCTTTTCAATGACTTTTAACTGCTTCAATGCTCCTGCATCGGCTTGATAGCCTTTGTCCTTTTTCACTTTCCGGACGGTCAGCATAAAAGGGTTTGGAAGTATCGGCAATGATGCTTTGTCAAACCCCGAAATCCCGTAATCTTCGGGCATTCCCAATCCTATCAGATGTCCGAATGCCCACGTAACAAAATAGCCGTTACCTGTAAGGTAGCCGTCCTTTTTATCGGATGCTCCCACAAGTCCGGCTATTTCCCTTGCTACGCTTGGTTTTTCTGCAATAATTGTTTTCATATTGATTTACACTTTTCTGCCCTTGGATTTTGCAGGAGCTTTGGGTTTGTTCTGTTGCTCCTGCTGTTTTTCATTTTTCGGTCTTTGCTGTCCCGATTTCAAAGGCTCATTCACATTCTTAGTCGCTTCATTAGTTTTACCCTCCGAATTAACCGCAGTCTGCGTTTTGTGGCTTTCGGCAGTTTCTACCCGTGCTTTATACTGACCGGGAAACTCAAAATTGGTCTTTCCGGTATCTTTGTCAAAAGTGATATAACCCTTGTATGGCTGGTCTTTTTTATCTTTCAGCTCAACATAGATAGTTTGCCCGGCTTTGAACTTGTTGTACTGCTCATCATCCAGTTCTTTACCTCTGAAAGTTCTCGGAGCTTCCTGCGGTTGGCTTTGCTCATTACCTTGCTGATTGTTTTGTTGGGTGCTTTGGGCTTGCTGATTGTTGTTGCTTCTGTCAAACAGAAATTCAACATATCTTTTGTCCGCATTGAACTGAACATTCGCACTAAACTCATCGCCTTTTTTAGAAATCATCCCTTCTAAATAAAGCGGCTTGCCATCCATTAAGGTTTGCTTTTGCTCATCGTTCAGTTTCACGCCCTTAATCTCATCAGGAATTTTGATAAACTCGGTCTTTAGCGCAATCAGCTCATTGGTCAGCCTGTCCACGCTGATAATGGACGGCATCAGTTCGCCTGTTTTGGAATTTACCAAATTTACCACACGCCCCATATTGCCTGTTTCGAGCAGGTTTTTCTTGTCCTCATCGGTAAATTTGTGTCCGAAAAACTCAAAGTTCAGGTTAGGCTCTTTCCTGATGCCGTGTATTGCTGCCACAACGGTTCCGTCCGGTGCGGTCTGTAAAGATAAACGGGCATCCGTGCGTACAATAGCACCGCCGAGATTTACGCTTACAGGTACAAGGTCATTGGTTTTGTAACCCCTTAGCAACGGGTCTAAAAGGTTCAGTTTTTCAAGGCGTTCTTTGCCTATTCCCAGATTGTTCATTGTTTCCCAATCAATCTGTTCCGGCTTGAAGCGGTATTCGCTGTTGTCCGTGGTTGTCTGTGTTGTTGCCATATCATTTTTATTTTCTTGTTTCTGTTCACTTTGTTCATTTTTGGGTTCGGCTTTTACTTCGTTCTTTTTCATTTCCTTTTCGCCTTCAGGTGTGGGATTATCTACCTGCTTTTGCATTTCCTTAGCCTTTTCTATGGCTTCATCAGCAGATACTTTGAAGAATGAAAAATTGGTTGGATTTTTTAACTGTCTCCAAAAATTGGAGAAGAAATTGGAGAACAAATCGCCGTGCTTGTCCACCCGCATAAACTGGCTTTGGTTTTCCTTTGTAGGGTAGGAAGTTTTTAAGTTGCCGTTTTCATCTATGCCAGTTACCGCCTGTATTTTGTTCTTTTGCTTATCCAATACCAGCAATATATCCGATAGCTGTTCGGGGGTTACTTGTTTGTTTTCTGTTTCTTCGCTCATAATCTGAATATTTTAAAGTTCAAATGCCGAATGTATAGGTAGCGTTCGCTCCCTTGCCCGATGTGGCAGTCAAAGGCAGTGTTTGTCATCCATTGGCGTTCAGTTTAGGCAGAGGCGGATTAAAACTTTCCCTGATGAACTGATGCACGTCTGATAGTTTGTAATACAGTTTCCCGCTTATCGTGTAATAGGGCAGCTTGCCGATGGAGCGATAACGTTGCAGGGAACGGTTGCTGATTTTCAGCATTTGCAGTAAATCCTGATTGTCGAGCAATTCCTCTCCATCAATGCTGTTACGTTTCTTTTGTAAGCTGTCTATATTGTCGCCCAGCATATCGAGGCGTTCCATTAGGCGTTCCATCCACGCCAAAAATTCCATTCTGTCAATGTTCATAACCGCACGTTTTAAGATTTACCTGATTTCAGCTTTCTTCCTTTCTCGATATAGCTTTTGCCTTTTGCCATAAGCTCCTGTACATATTCATCACTGCTTTGTATGGCATTGGCATTGAGCATATCCTTGATTGCTCCAATTGTATAGAAGTATTGCCCGTAGAGTTTTGAATAAGCTATTTCGCCTTTGGTGCGCATACGCCACAAAGTCTTTTCGCTGATGTGCAGGTATTGGCATACCTCGTGGTTATTCAGCCACAGGTCATCATAGCTTGTATCATTTAATCTTTTGAGATAATCGGCAATCGCATTGATACGGCTGTTGATCTGTTGCCACGCTTCTTCTTCGATAGTGATTATTTTCATTGCATTGCTATTAATGTTCACAATGCAAAATTGCTAAGTGTGGCAGTGTTTGTCTGCCAATGCTTGCCAATTGGTTTGGCGGTTTTTTGAAAATTTTTGTAATTGAGTGAAACCCTTGTCTAATAAGGTTTTGAGGTTTTTAGCTTTACTTATTACATCATTTTGCTTCCATTTGCCAATGGGCGGATATGGGCAAAAAAAAGCAGTACACGGAAATGTACTGCTTTGAAAAATGTCTTTTGATAGTCAAAGGTCTTTATCCATATATTCTTCCAACGAAATTTTAAGCTGATCTAAAAATGTCGTTCTTGAACCTGCACGGGTTTTCATCCTATGAAAAGCGTGGTGTATATCGTTTACAGGAGTTCGGAACAGGATTTGGAAAATCAAAGCCAGTTTTCGGATGCCTATATTTCCGTTTGAAACAGAACTGGAGGCATACAGGGCGTATATCAGCTCAATAAGTGCGTTTTGTGAATTTGTCCACGAAATGTCCTTACTGATTTCATCATTCAGATTTAATAGAACCAGGTCAGGGTTTTCTTCGGGATTTATTTTGTTTAGTAAATAAGTATAGAGTAGTTCATTGGCAATAATATGGGCTATTTTGTTATCGTAATAAGTGGAAAAACTAAGGTCTATTTCAAAAACCCCGCTATTCAAACCATCGTGGTAGTTAATTTTCCCGAGCATAAAATAGCTGTGGTCACGGTCAGTTCTTCCTGCACGGTAATACCTGTAAAAATAGGTATTACAAATACTCTCCTTATATTCTGATTTGAGAGATTTTAATTCATTCTCGACAAAGCTCTGATGTATTTCGCCTATATTGACAGGGCAGGTCGTTTCTATGCGGAAAACTTTGTTATAGTAAATGAGCTTCCCTAAGATTTGTGGTTTGATGTTCTTGAAAAAGTCAATTTCCTGTTCCTCATTTTTAAATCCGTCTTTTAATACTTTGGCTTTTACATTTTGCATCATTTCATTTAGGAATAAGGTCATTTGGTATGCCTCTTCCGCTGTGGGCATTAATTCGGAAGCGAGTTTGTCTTCCTGATGCCTAATCTGCGATAATATTTTACTCAACAGGATTTCCATAGCACAATCGTTTTATAATTATCACTATCTTTCTTGGAATACATCTATTATTGATAATCCAAAATTTGGAAAATATAATGAGTTAAATATCACAGGTTCCCCACAGTGGGGGGATTTTTTTTGATATTTTTTGTATGGGAGGGAACAAAAAAAGGGTAACGCAGCAATGCACTTTACCCATTATTTTTTTATATTTGCAGTATTGATTTACAGGGTAATCAGATGAAAGCGAGTGCAATAAGCACCATTACTAAATCGTTACCGATTGGATTTTCCACTCTTGTAAACTACTCTTTATTAGCCACTTTGGGCTGTATTAATCTTTTTCTTAAAAAATAATTTCTAATAACTTAAAGAAAAAGCAAATGATCTGTATTGCATATCTGAAATAAAATTGTAATTTTGCACAACTTTTTGTGGGAGGGTTTGTAAAAAGTAAATTATTAATAATTAATGACTTCCGTATTTTTTAACGCCACAGTTATTCAAACCATTAAAAAAGAAGGAATACAAATTTTTAGAAAATGTCAAAAGAGACAAATTCAGCAGAGGTTTTATTAAACCAAAACGTAGCACCGGAACAATTTGATTGGGATTCTTTCGAATCTGGTCTTGATGCAGACGCAAGAAAAGAAAAAAGCGATCTTGAAGAAATCTACAACGGATCTTTAAACAACTTAGACGATAATGACGTATTGGTTGGGAAAGTTGTAAGATTGACTGACAAAGAAGCTATCGTAGACATCAACTTCAAATCTGAAGGTGTTATTTCTCTTAACGAATTCCGTTACAACCAAGGTTTGAGCGTAGGTGATGAGGTTGAAGTAATGGTTGACAGAAGAGAAGACAAAACTGGTCAGTTACAGTTATCTCACAGAAAAGCAAGAACATTGAAAGCTTGGGATAAAGTAAATGAACTTCACGAAACAGGTGAAATCGTAAACGGTTTTGTAAAATCTAGAACTAAAGGTGGTATGATCGTAGACGTACACGGAATCGAAGCATTCTTACCAGGTTCTCAGATCGACGTTAAGCCAATTAAAGATTACGATCAGTTTGTAGGAAAAACTATGGAGTTCAAAGTTGTGAAAATCAACCCTGAGTTCAAAAACGTAGTAGTATCTCACAAAGCATTGATCGAAGCAGATATCGAAGGTCAGAAAAAAGAAATCATCGCTCAGTTAGAAAAAGGACAGGTTCTTGAAGGTACTGTTAAGAATATTACTTCTTACGGTGTATTCATCGACCTTGGAGGTGTTGACGGATTGATTCACATTACAGATCTTTCTTGGTCTAGAGTGAACCACCCATCTGAAATCCTTGAGGACGGACAAACTGTAAAAGTGGTTATCCTTGACTTTGATGATGAGAAAACAAGAATCCAATTGGGTATGAAGCAATTAGAAGCTCATCCTTGGGATGCTCTTTCTGCTGACATGAAAGTTGGAGATAAAGTAAAAGGAAAAGTAGTAGTTCTTGCTGACTATGGTGCATTCGTAGAAATCGCTCCAGGTGTAGAAGGATTGATCCACGTTTCTGAAATGTCTTGGTCTACTCACTTGAGAAGTGCAGGAGATTTCGTAAAAGTTGGTGATGAAGTAGAAGCAGAAGTATTGACTTTAGATAGAGAAGACAGAAAGATCTCTTTAGGTATGAAACAATTATCTAAAGATCCATGGGAAAATATAGAAGCTAAGTATCCTGTAGGTTCTCAACACGTTGGAACTGTAAGAAACTTTACAAACTTCGGAGTTTTCGTAGAATTGGAAGAAGGTATTGATGGATTAATCTATATCTCTGATCTTTCTTGGACTAAGAAAATCAAGCATCCATCTGAATTCTGTGCAGTAGGTGATAAACTAGATGTTGTAGTTCTTGAGCTTGACATCCAGGCTAGAAGATTATCTTTAGGTCACAAGCAATTAACTGAAAACCCTTGGGATAAATTTGAAACTAAATATGCTGAAGGAACTGTACACGCTGGTAAAGCGGTAGAAGTACACGATAAAGGTGCTTCTGTACAATTTGAAGATGCTGAAGTAGAAGCTTTCTGCCCATCTAGATTATTAGAGAAAGAAGACGGATCTAAAATCAAGAAAGGTGAAGAGGCTGATTTCAAAGTAATTGAGTTCAACAAAGAATTCAAGAGAGTAGTAGTTTCCCATACAGGAATCTTCAGAGACGAAGAGAAAAAGAATGCAAAAGAAGCTTCTAACAGAAATGTATCTTCTTCTTCTAACAATGAAGAAAGATCAACTCTTGGAGATATTGATGCTTTAGCAGAATTGAAAAAGAAAATGGAAGGGAAATAATCCTGAACATTTTTTATATAGAACCACTCGAAAGAGTGGTTTTTTGTTTTATAAGTGTTTATCAACAATCCATAAAATAATTGCAGTCGTATATTAAAATTCAGCAATGAAATTAAGAAATAGTTAGTAAATTTATCAATCAAAACGATTAATCATGGATAGCAATACTGTTTTTTTTACTAAATCTAAAAAAAGAATTCTTTTGGCTGCATTTTTTGCTGTTCTTCCGATAAGTCTTTTTGCACAGGAGAATGAAAGATTGATAAAAGATTATATCCTGAAAAATAAAATCAGCGAATTTAAAAAAGCCGATCTGACGAATTTTAAAATAGATAATAAAGATTTTTCACAGTCTTTGAATGGAGAGATTATCAAAATACAGCAGACCTTTAAAGGGATTCCTGTTTACAATTCTTTAGCGACTGCTTTTATTAAAGACAGAAAGATTACTTATTTTAATGACAGTTTTGTAAAAAGTTTCACATCGTCTTCTGATGATGTAACGGTTTCTCCAAAGAATGCGTTAGAAAAAATTGCAGCTTCTTTTAGCAGAAATGAAATATCAGATTATATTATACTAAATGATTCAGATAAAGAGCCTGATCACAAAAACTTCGCAAAACAAAATTTTGTATATACTCTTTCAGGGTCTGATTTAAAATTATGTCATCAGTTTTTGTTCCATGATCCGGAAAATTCAAAATACTGGAATGTTTTAGTTGATGCATCTTCGGGAGAAATTATTTCAAAAGAAAACCTTACCTTAGAATGTCATTTTCATAAAGATGCGTATTCTCATGATTCCACGCATCAGAATAATATCATAAAAAATTCTCTAAAAAAATACCCATCAACATTTTTGGCTGATAATGCAAATTATAATATTTTTCGTTTACCGGTAGAAGCACCTACGTTTGGCAGCAGAACGCTGGTTTCAAATCCGTGGATCTTATCTTCATCTCCCCAAGGTTGGCATTCTACAGGAGCCGAAAAATATACGATTACCAGAGGTAATAACGTCTATGCATATGAAGACAGAAATGATAAAGATCAGCCGGGATATTCTCCGGATGGCGGATCTTCCTTAAATTTTAATTTTCCTTTTTCAATCAACGGGACTCCGGATTTCAATCAAAATGCAGCAATTACCAATTTGTTTTATACCGCAAACAGGGTACACGATATTTTCTATCAGTTTGGTTTTACAGAATCTGCAAGAAATTTTCAGCAGAATAATTTTGGAAAAGGCGGTATCGGAAATGATTATCTTCTGGCTGAATCTCAGGATGGAGGCGGATTAAATAATGCCAATTTTACTACTCCTTCTGATGGAAAAAAACCTGTAATGCAGATGTATCTTTGGTCAAGAGTCAACAGGTATTTTTATTATAACGCTCCTGTTTCTGCAATTCCGCGTGTTCCGCAGGCAAGCGCAGCTCAATTTGGACCGCAGCTGAATGGTATAGGTGTGACGGGAGATGTGATGCTGGCAAATGTGATTGATGGCTGTACTCCGTTAACTGCAAATTCTTTAACAGGAAAAATAGGTCTTATAGAAAGAGGAGGCGGAACCAACTGTACTTTTGCCCTGAAAGTGAAAAATGCTCAGGATGCAGGTGCAATTGCAACGATTATTTACAATAATCCGGGAGCTATTAATTTTCCTGCATCAATGGGCGGAACAGATGCTTCAATTACCATACCTTCAGTTTTGATTAATAATGCTGAAGGAGAATATATTAAAACACAGTTGAGTAATTCATTAACGGTAAATGTTACTCTCAAAAGTGATCCGGCAACTGCAGTAACTCCTGACGGAAGTTTTGATAACGGAATCATCACCCACGAATATGGTCACGGAATTACCAACAGATTGACGGGGAACGGATTTAGCTGCCTTTCCAAAGTTCAGAGTAAAGAACAAATGGGAGAGGGATGGTCAGATTTTTTTGCTTTAATGTTGACCAATACTCCAAATGCTGATGCTTCTGTTCCACGAAGTATAGGATCTTATGCGAGTGGTCAGTCTGCATCAGGTTTAGGATTCAGACCTGCAAAATATTCTCCGGATTTTTCTGTAAATGATTATACTTATGCAGATACTAACGGAATGGAGTTTGAGGAAGACGGTGAAATTGTTCCGGATGTGCACAGAATAGGATTTGTATGGGGATCAATGCTTTGGGATCTTCATTGGCAGTATGCTGCAAAATATGGATATTCTTCTGATGTTACCGCCAACAAAAACAGCGGAAGTGCAAGAGTTCTGCAACTGGTGACAGATGCTTTGAAATTACAAACCTGCAATCCTACATTTATTGACGGAAGAAATGCAGTGCTGAATGCCGAAATGCTTACCACTGGTGGCGAAAATCGTTGCATGATATGGAAAACTTTTGCTAAAAGAGGTTTAGGTTTAAATGCTTCCGCTGGAAGTAAAACAAATATTAACGATCAGGTAGAAGATTTTTATGTTCCGGCAGACTGTAGAGAAGGAAATGCAAATGCTGCAATAGATAGAAGTTTGATTAAAATTTATCCGAATCCTGCTAAAGATGAGTTCTTTATTTATCTGAAAGATAATACAATTGGAAAATTATTTGTTCAGATGTATGATATGTCAGGAAAATTAGTGCTTTCTGAAGATAGGTTTTCACCGGATGCAAGAATTCCTGTTTCTACAAAAGATCTGCAAAATGGAGTATATGTTGTAAGTGTTCAGGGAATAGGAGTAGATTTCAGAACAAAAATTATTATCAAAAAATAACTTCCATTTAAATATTTTATCAGGATAAAAGATGATTCGTTGAATATCAGTTATACTTTACTACTTTTTTGCAGACAATCAGAAATGATTTAAGTAAATTAAATAATAGCCTGAATGATTTCAAACAATCAATGTTTATATGGTAAATAAGTATTGAAACGGTACAAACTATCAGATTCATTGATAAAAAGGCACCCCTGTCAATGTAAAATATTGTATATTTGCCGGCTTTTTAAAAAATATGAAGAAGAATATTGTTAAAGGAATTTTATTTGTGGCATTGGGTGCAAGCGTTTACGGAATGTTGGCAACTTTCGTAAAAATGTCTTATAAAGAAGGATATACAACAGCGGAAGTCACAACATCACAATTTGTTTTGGGAATTATAGGACTTTTGATTCTCAATTTTGTTCAGACAATCACTTCAAAAAATAAACTTTCTTCGCCGTCATCGGGAGAAATGAGACGCTTGCTGATTGCAGGAACTTCTTTAGGCTGCACAAGTCTTTTTTATTATATTTCGGTACAGTATATTGCTGTTTCGGTTGCTATTGTCCTATTGATGCAGTCGGTTTGGTTTAGTGTTGTAGCAGAAAGCTTTTTGACAAGAAAATTACCAGGTTTAAGAAAAATTTTTGCCACAGGAATTGTATTGAGCGGAACAGTATTAGCAACCAACCTCATTAATTTAGATATAAATCTGGATTGGAAAGGAATCTTTTGGGGATTGTTGGCTGCAGCCTCATTCACCGTGACAATGTTTACTTCCAATACTATTGCAACTCACTTGCCTGTTTTACGCAAAAGTATGATCATGTTGAGCGGTGGCTCTGTAATAATCTTTCTTTTTCTGTTTTTTGCGCAGATTGGTCCGTTATATTCAGAGAGCCTAAAATCATTTTATCTGAATTTTACAGATAATACACAGCATATCAGACCCTTCGATATATCTATTTTTTGGACCTATGGTTTTATTTTAGCATTATTCGGAACCATTATTCCGCCAGTGTTATTTAATTTGGGTTTTCCAAATACGGGTTTAGGTTTAGGAAGTATTATTTCTTCTTTAGAACTTCCTGTTTCTGTGACGATGGCATTTTTTCTTTTAAACGAAAAAGTGGCTCTGATTCAGTGGATCGGGATCATATTGATTTTAATGGCAATTATTTTAATGAACTTACCTTCACGGAAAAAAGTTACTACTGTCGAATTAGATTTAAAATAAAAAAATAAAACCGTTTCTCTGAGACGGTTTTTTATTTACCATTGTTTCCGTCTTGCGTAGATAAATGTAATGATGACTATGGTAACCATTATGCCTATAGTTATAAAATAACCGTATTTTGTATGCAGTTCCGGCATATTGTCAAAATTCATTCCGTAAAGACCGGCAATAAAAGTGATAGGTAAAAAATAAACAGAGTATATTGCCAGAACTTTCATCACCTGATTGGCTTTTTGGTCAGATAGGGCGAGAAACATAGAAATCAGGTTGGTAATCTGTGCATTGAGATGATCAAAGTCAGCAATTACATCTTTGTGTTTGTCTTTCAGATCAACAAACTCAGCATCCTGGATATTAAGAAACTTAAATTTATCAATTGCATCGGTTGATATAGTCATTACTCGTGCGTTTAGACCAGATTTCCTTTTCAGACGGTAAAGTCTTCGTATTTCATTGGTATGATTAGTATTTTTCAGAAAAATTTCATTCTCAATATTATCCATGGTTTCAAATAAATTCAGAGATTCATCATCAAAACTTTTCATAATGAGTAAAGCAATCATTAAGGCAATTTTATCAGACGAACAGTCTTCCTGCTCTATAGAAAGCCGCTTTTTGGTTTCCGAAATACTTTTGGTTTTCATCCGGTGAACCGTTATAATTGTTTTTTCAAGAATGAAAATGCCGATTTTGGTACTGATGTCACTTATTGTATTAAGATTTTTACGTTCCAGTTCAGTACTTTCCCGAAGAAGAAAAAACTTTACGTTGCCATCTTCCTCATATTTTGGAAGGTGATTGGGATCCAGCGTGTCTTCCAGAAGAAGATTGTTAATCTGATATCTTTCATGAAGAAACTGTATGTCTTCGGAAGTTGGAGCTTCTACGTCTATCCATTCGCAGTTCGAATCTCTGTAAAATGTATTAATCGGCATAAAGTAAAAATACTGATATTTTAAAATAGTATGTATTCAATAAGTTTTATATTTGCCAAAATTAAACAAACTATATGATTAAAAGTACAATAAAAGGAATAGGTTTTCATGTCCCTGATCATGTTGTTACCAATGATGATTTAGCAAAATTAATGACCACCAATGATGAATGGATTACAGAACGTACAGGAATAAAAGAAAGAAGACACCGTATTAATAGAAATGATTCTCAGGAAACGTCGGCATATTTAGGATTTAAAGCCTCTGAAAAAGCTCTGCAAAATGCTGGTCTCACGGCAAAAGATATAGATTATATTGTTTTTGCTACGCTTTCACCAGATTATTATTTTCCGGGATGCGGAGTTTTGCTTCAGGATATGCTGGGCTGCGATACGATAGGAGCTTTAGATGTTAGAAACCAATGTTCCGGGTTTGTATATGCAATGAGTGTAGCCAATGCTTTTATCAAGTCAGGAACTTACAGAAACATTTTGGTCGTTGGAGCTGAGATCCATTCTTTCGGATTAGATTTTTCTGATGAAGGAAGAGGTGTATCAGTAATTTTTGGAGACGGAGCAGGTGCTGTCGTGCTCTCAGCAACCGAAGATGAAAATGCAGGAGACATTCTGGCAATGAATATGCATTCAGAAGGGAAATATGCAGATGAGCTGTGCACACAGTTTCCAGGATCTAAGTTCGGCTGGAGTGACAGGATGCGTAAAGAACCGGACAATGTTACCAACAAAGAAGTTTATCCTATTATGAATGGTAATTTTGTATTCAAGCATGCTGTAACAAGATTTCCGGAAACTATGCAGGAAGCTTTATCTAAAGCCGGAAAAACTATAGATGATCTGGATATGTTTATTCCACATCAGGCAAATTTAAGAATAGCGCAGTTTGTACAGCAGAAATTCGGGCTTCCTGATGATAAAATTTACAACAATATCCAAAGGTATGGAAATACAACTGCAGCTTCTATCCCTATTGCTTTAAGCGAAGCAATCGAAAAAGGAAAAATCAAAAGAGGAGATTTGGTTTTACTTTCCGCCTTTGGAAGTGGTTTCACTTGGGGAAGTATTTTGTTTAAATACTAATTCGTTTTAATAAGAAACAATTAGCCTCTGAAATATTTCGGAGGCTTTTCTTTTATCTCTCTTGCGTTTTAGGTTGTATCTTTTTGGGTGCTGCTTTTTAGGGTATTTGAGAAAATGATGCTGTTTCACTTGGGTCTATTTGGTGAGATGTCAGGAGTTAGGGGTTAGGAATTAGGAGTTAGTTAGAGTTATAAATAAGAAGGTAAGAGGTAGGAATTTCAATAACTGAGCTTGTTTGGATAAGTAATCATTAGGTGCCTTAAGTGTAAAGTAAATCAAATTGACATTTTCAATATAG